>NZ_KK211100.1:52466-352466 GCF_000620305.1 Desulfitibacter alkalitolerans DSM 16504
TTATTGCCAGCATTTAATGACTCATCCCACCTTTTTTTAGGTGACATACCAATAGACGAGTGGAGCTTATCATCATACTCAACCTTCATCCAGGCAAAATACAGATCATTAAGCTCTGATAGAGACTTAACAGGCTGCTTTTTGACCTCGGGTATAAAACAATCTTGTACAGTTTTCCAGTACCTCTCAATTTTCCCACGACCAGCTGCGTGGTATGGGGTTCCAAACTTTAACTTAATGCCAAGCCTTGCACATATTAGCTTAAACTGCTCTGATATAAAAATTTTTCCATTGTCCACATAAAGAGAATCACTAGAACCATACTTTGTCACTGCTTTTTTCAATGTATCTTCAAGTCTTGGTAATTTGGAGTCTAAGTAAAACTCAGAGTGCATAATCCTTCTACTATGATCATCAATTATGCCAATAAGGTAAGCGAGCTTTCTGCCATTGTTACCATCTGGTATATAAAATGCTGTCATGACATCTGACTGCCACATGGCGCAGATTCTATCCTTTTCATGTTTTATGTATAGCCTTTTATCTTTAGTTAGACTATCTCTGGTATACCCATACTGATTAAGGATCCTGTTTACGGTTCTTACATGTAGAGAGTTTTCTTCTAATTTACCTGCTAGGGTAAGCATGGTGATAATCTTTGCTGCAGATCGACTGGGAAGCTCCTTTTTTAATTCAAGGATATCTGTGATTACTTTTTCATCAATCCCAGGGTGAGTACCCTTATCACTTCTAATCTTGGGCTTTAGGCCATCAAATCCATGCTTTTTGTAATTTGAGTAGTACTTAAAAATCGTTCTTTCGCAAAAGGTAACTATGCGTTTGTTTAGAGCATCATGAAACTGTTGCTTTGCAAGTTTTTTAGCAGTGGCTTCTATAAATCCAGGCTTTGCATCTAGCATCTCAGATATTACCTGGTATCTAAAAAAGGCAACTGCATCTTCACGCTTAATTGGGAGTTCCCCCATTTGTAACACCTCCAGGTTTTGTTCTGAGTGTATGATATCTTACATCAATACAGGAGCGTGATACGTAAAATTCTTGCTGGACTAAATAATTAAGAAAAAGTACTAAAACAGTGGGGAATTAATCTAGATAAGGGACAAAAAGAGCAAGTTTGGGATGGGTTTAGAACAGTCTTACAAGGAAAGTATGAATGGTTTTTTAAGCTAATATACTATTGTATTACATTATTGTTGTTAACTGGAAGTTAAGAAGCATTCTTTGCCTCTGTTGGTATTATACAACGATTACAGTATTTACAAGTTTAAGTAGTCCATACTGTTTTCCGAAGAATTGCCTTGCTGTTGATACAAGGCTAAACAGTGTACTAAATCTTCTTGTTTCTGTATACTGCTTATCTGATACCAAAAGTGGTCTGTTATAGACGGATACATATCTAGAGTTAAGTAATGCCAAGTAGTTAAACTCTCTGCAATCTTTTTCTATCCGTTTTATTGACCTTACTATACGATCTTCGCTGTCGAGGATTTCTTCCGGGTCATCAATGTGACTAAATATATTCTCACCCTCTCCTACCTGGCAGCTAATGTACTCAAGTAAATTAAGGCTTGGCTGGCAGTACTTCTTGATGAAACTAGGAAATATGCTGATATAGTGCCATTTGTCCGACTCGTTGTTAAACCATACCGCTGTCTGTACTACAAATCTAACCTTGTATATACAATCATTTTCATCGAGAAGAAATAGCCATCTTTCAAACCCACCATTAAACTTAAGCCTGATATTATCCGGAAGACCCAAACTTTCACGAATAAACGTATGCGATATTGTACCTTGATAATGTTCCTGATAGATTCTATTAAAATCCTCAGCGGAACACTTGAAAGGCAGCTCAATGTCTAATACAATGGTTGTGGTTGGTTTTTGTGTGTTGATAATGATATTAATATATCATAAAAAAGGGTACGGGTGGTTCTGTGCCCTTTCCAACCACCTAAACTTCTTACTGAAGGTGAAATTGTCCTAATAGTTTGATTTTACTGTAGGGGAGATTGTCCCCTTACAATAAATGAACAAAACTATGATATCCCTATATTAGGTTGTGAAGACACTACAATAATTGGCTTTATTAACAACGCCATACCCGTAAACTGCCTGAGTCATGCCCTAAAAATGGATAAAATAATCGTACTCAATAGGGTTAAGCCCCATACGTCCTTCAGAGGTGAAATAGAAAGTGGTTTATTAAAAATGCTAACCATTGGTTTAGGAGGACCTATAGGTGCAAAATATATTCATCAAAACAGTGAAGGAAACATGTCTTCTCTCATTAAGGATGTTGGACTTTATATTATAAAAACAATTCCCATTATATTTGGAGTCGCCATAGTGGAAAATCCTTATAAAGAAGCTTATAAGATAGAAGTAATTCCACCCGAAAATATTTTTGAAAGAGAAAAAATCTTACTCAAGGTAGCACAGGAAAACATGCCCAGACTGCCATTTGAAAACATAGATTTATTAATATGTAATGAAATGGGAAAATGCTATTCTGGAACAGGTATGGATACAAATATAATTGGAAGAATGCGAACTAACAACGGAAATTATAACAATAAACCCTTTATAAAGAGGATTCTCGTATTAGATTTAGCAGAGGCATCCCAAGGAAATGCTAATGGAGTTGGTCTCGCAGATTTTGTTACTAAAAAGCTAGTAGATAAGATTGATTTTTATTCAACCTATTTAAACTGCCTTACTACTGGCTTTCTTCAAAGGGCCATGATACCAATTATTATGAATACTGACAAAGAGGCAATTTTTACTGCACTTGAAAGTATTCAAGGCATCAGTCATAATAATCCTAAGGTAGTAAGAATAAAAAATACTCTGGATTTAGAAGATATCTGGATATCAAAGGGATTTCTAAAAGAAATTCAAGAATTAGGCCTAGAAATGGAGGGTAGCTGGCAGAGTCTTTCATTTGCAAAAAATGGTACTTTATTATAAACTTATTTTATACCTTCTAACTCCTAAAAATAAATTATTATAGCTAGGTGGGATCCTAATGAAAAGGAAAAAACATACTGAGGATCCAATTACGAAACTTGTATCCTTAATAAAAGACAGTAAAAAAGTATATGTATTTACTGGAGCTGGTATAAGCACAGATAGCGGTATTCCAGATTTTCGAAGTCCAGGCGGGTTTTGGGACAGGGTTGACCCCATGAAAACAAGTACAGCAACAGTCCTATATAATAATCCCAGTCTTTTTTATCAGAGTAATATTCCCAGATATAAAAGCATTTTATCCGCTGAGCCTAATGACGGGCACAAAGCCTTGGCTTGGATGGAGGAACAAAAATACATTAATGGGGTTATTACACAAAATATTGATGGACTTCACCAAAAGGCAGGCTCAAAACACGTCATTGAAATACATGGGAGTGTAAACTTTTGCAGATGCGAAAATTGTTCTGAAAAAAAACCTATGAATGAGTTAATTGAGCAGGTAGATAAAAGTATTATTCCTCCCAGATGTTCATCATGTGGTTTTAGCCTGAGACCCAATATTGTACTCTTTGAAGATGCCATGGATGATGAGTACTATAAAGCACAACAAGTTTTAACAGGCTGTGATCTAATGATAATTATTGGGTCAAGCCTTCAGGTCTATCCAGCTGCTTACCTGCCTGATAAGGTGAAACACCTTGCCATTATAAACAGAACAGAAACCCAATGGGATCCTCATGCTAAAGTTATTTTAAATTGTGAAATAACAAGCAAACTAAAGGAAATCAAAGAAAAACTTCAGCAGGTGTGAAAACTTTCACTAATTTACTATATGCTAATATCTTAAAAAGGTTGAAAATACAATATGCATCAAGGTATAATTACAAAGTATGGAAGTATTTTTACGACTAATGGAAGTTATTATAGGATAACCGTAAAACTCTTGGAGGAGGATATAAATGAATCAACTACAAGTACCTATAGGCATTTCTAACAGGCACATACATTTAAGCAAAGAAGATTTAGAGAAACTATTTGGTGAAGGCTACGAATTGACAAACATTAAGGATCTTGTTCAAACTGGAGAATTTGCAGCTGATGAAACAGTAACTGTTAAAGGTCCAAAGGGAAGCATAGAAAAAGTACGTATTCTTGGCCCAGTTAGGCCAGCAAGTCAGGTTGAGATATCTAGAACTGATGGCTTCAAATTAGGAATAAATGCTCCTGTTAGACAATCAGGGCAGGTAGAGGGAACTCCTGGGTGTATTCTTGTTGGTCCCCAGGGAGAGGTTGAACTAAAAGAAGGAGTTATAGTTGCTGATCACCATATTCATATGTCCCCTAAGGATGCTGAGGTTTTTGATGTAAAAGATGGTGATAGAGTAAGCGTGCATGTG
Organism: Desulfitibacter alkalitolerans DSM 16504; assembly: GCF_000620305.1. Lineage (NCBI taxonomy): Bacteria > Bacillati > Bacillota > Clostridia > Neomoorellales > Desulfitibacteraceae > Desulfitibacter > Desulfitibacter alkalitolerans. The sequence continues at coordinate 56,858 of NZ_KK211100.1, forward strand.
GATGGCATTAGAGCATTAACTTTCCATAATGTTTTAGTAAGGGTTAAGCCTAGCTTCGTTTTGGAATTCCATATAGATACTGATGAAGCTAATGCATGTCTTGTTAATAATAATGATATGGTTACAGTGATTAAAAAATGCTGCTAACCAGGAGATCTATTGCATAAAAACAGGCTAACACAACACAACGACAAACTGTCTAAGGTTTGTCGTTTATTTATTTGAAACTATGGCGTGCCCGACAGGATTCGAACCTGCGACCCCTGGACTCGGATTCCATTACTCTATCCTACTGAGCTACGGGCACTTAACTATGCTTAATCATTATATATTAGTAGTTATAGTTTAGTCAACTTTATCCGATAGCTAAGTCACTAAGCACCTGGATCTTCAACTAACATAAGTTGGGGGCATTCCCCAGCCTGAAAGCTAGACATTAAAAGAGGTATGTCCCCATACATAAAACATATATGTATACCGATACATTATACTCTCAAAATATTGCCCTATGGTTTTTTATGATGTAATATTATCAAAAAAGTATTATTACCATAAAGGAGACATTATGACCAAGATACCAAATCAAAATCATAATCTAGAAACAACTTTAAAAATAGCTATGGAAAACTTTCAGTGTAAAAGCCCAGTAGAAATGGCATGGAAAAGCAGGTGCAGCTTTAACACTGAAAGCAAAAGTTTTTTGGTCCCTTTCATGGGAAGGGAGTTTACTGTAGTTCATCCTAGTGGAGAAATACACTTTGTCAATAGTCCTGATGATGTCCCTATTATTTGGAAAATTTTAATGCTCCATTATTTGGCTAGAGCCTCTGGTAATCCTTTAACTGGAAATAATATTTCATACAAGGATTTATCAGGAGGAGATATTTATTTTGAACCCTTTAAAAAACGAACAATCCTACCCTTAATAAAAATATTTGGTAAAAATCCGCACAAACTAATAGAAGCAGGCAAGAGATTAGGTGGGATAGAAAGTGATAAGGGAGACTACAGTGTAACTATTAACATATTCCCATGTATACCAATTACTTATGTTTTATGGAAAGGGGATGATGAATTCCCCCCAAATGCAACAGTCTTGTTTGATGAAACCGCAAATGAATACCTTCATACTGAGGATTTTGCTTTTGCTGCAAGCTTTACAGTCTATGAAATGGCAAAGATGTTATAAAAAAGACGAGGTGAACTTGATGAAAGAATCCATGATACGAGACTTAAAACTAGCTCCACAAGGTGTTAAAAAACTGCAGTGGGTAAGAAAGCATATGCCCATTTTAAACCAGCTTGAAAGTGAATTTCGGGTTAAACAGTACTTTAAAGGCCGTAGGGTAGTAATTTGCTTACACCTTGAGGCCAAAACAGGCTATTTGGCCCAGGTAATAAAAGCCGGCGGTGCGGAAGTAACTGTGGTTGCAAGTAATCCCCTTTCAACCCAGGATGATGTGGTAGCAGCTCTTGTACAGGACGGCATAAGGGCATATGCATGGCATGGTGCAGCTGACCAAGAATACTACATGCATCTAAATGCTGCCCTTGATTTTAAGCCTGATTTAATAATCGACGATGGTGGAGACCTTGTGGCGCTACTACATAAAGAACGTTTAGATCAGCTCAAAGAAATAATTGGTGGCTGTGAAGAAACTACTACTGGTATTTTAAGATTAAAGGTAATGAGCAGGGAGAATCAGCTCAAATTTCCCATGATGGCGGTTAATGATGCTTACTGTAAGTATTTATTTGATAATAGATATGGAACAGGTCAATCAGTATGGGATGGGATTAACCGTACCACAAATCTAGTAGTTGCTGGTAAGAACGTTGTTGTTGTGGGATATGGTTGGTGCGGTAAGGGTGTTGCAATGCGAGCTAAAGGCCTAGGGGCCAAAGTGATTGTAACAGAAGTAGACCCAATAAAGGCAATAGAGGCACATATGGATGGTTTCAGGGTAATGCCAATGCAAGAAGCAGCTAGTATTGGAAATTTTTTCATTACTGTAACTGGTAACTGCAATGTAATTCGCAAAGAGCACTTTTTGGAGATGAATGATGGTGCTATCTTAGCTAATGCTGGACATTTTGATATTGAGATATCAAAGGGGGATTTATTAGAAGTATCTTCTGAAAAAAGGGATGTTAGACCAAATGTTGAACAATATATTCTAAATAACGGTAAAAGCGTATATTTATTAGCCGAAGGTAGGCTTGTTAACCTTGCAGCTGGAGATGGCCATCCAGCTGAAATTATGGACTTGACCTTTGCTTTGCAAGCTCTGTGCTTACAATATGTAATGCAAAAGAAGGATGAGCTTGAACCAGGTGTTTACCCTGTACCGGAAGATATTGATAAAAGGGTTGCCAATCTAGGTCTTAGCACTCTAGGTATCAATATAGATTGTTTAACTAATGAACAAATTCGTTATTTAGATTCCTGGCATGTATAAAAATATTATAAGGAGTTCCCCGGAACTCCTTTTTAAACATATATTTTTGTTAAGATTGTATAAGATTATAGCAAATATTTAAGGGAGGTGTAGCCATGAAGCTTTTTGAGTACCAGGGAAAGGAAATATTTAAAAGAGCAGGCATAGAAGTACCCCGGGGAAATGTTGCAAGCAGCCCAGATGCAGCTTTTGATATTGCTGGAGAAATTGGGGAATCGGTTTTAAAGATACAAATTTTATCTGGCAAAAGAGGTAAGGCCGGCGGCATTCAGTTTGCATCTAGCCCCGAGGAAGCAAAAAATATTGCTAAGGATTTGTTTTCCAAGAACTATCTTGGATTTAGTGTTGATTACTTACTTGTTGAAGAAAAGTTGTCCATAGAAAAGGAGTATTATGCTGCAATAACCTATGACTATAAAATGAAAAGACCAGTAATACTAGTATCTTCTCAGGGTGGAATGGATATTGAAGAAGTTGCTGAAGAGCTTATCATAAAAACCTACCTTGAGCCAAACACCAGGCTTGAGCCGTATCAAGGAAGAGAAATAGCTATCCAAGCGGGTATTAAGGGTAAGCAAATTAATACATTTTCATCAATGCTGGTTAATCTGGTAGATATTTTCATAGATAAAGACGCAGAGCTTGTGGAGGTTAACCCATTAGTTCTTTCAAAGGAAAAATTTATAGCTGCGGATGCAAAAATTGTCATAGATGATGATGCACTTTTTAGACAGAATACCCTGCCCTTGAATGATGAAAAAAACGAAATAGAAAGAAAATGCCATGAAATTGGCCTCTCATATGTACAGTTAGATGGTGACATTGCCATTATGGCTAATGGTGCCGGAATAACCATGGCAACTTTAGATTTAATACAGGAATATGGAGGTAGCCCTAACAACTTTTTAGATGCAGGTGGCGGGGCCAATGAGGAGCAAACAAAAAGAGCACTGGAATTGTTACTTTCCACTAACCCGAAAGGCATTTTTATCAACATATTTGGTGGGATAACCAGAACAGATGATGTTGCTAGAGCTTTTCTTAAAGTCAGAGAGGAGCTAGATATTAAAGTACCTGTAGTTATAAGATTAATAGGTACAAATCAGGACAAAGCCCTGGATTTACTTAGAAATGCTGGAATTGAAGCCTATTCTGATATGGAACTGGCAGCAAAAACAATTGTTCAAAAGGTAAGGGGGGCTTAGCATGGCAATACTGCTAAATAAAGAATCTAGAGTTATTATCCAAGGTATTACTGGTCACCAGGGGTCATTTCACTGCAAACAGATGTTAGACTATGGAACAAACATTATAGGTGGAGTATCTCCTGGCAAGGGTGGCACTAAAATCCATGACGTACCTGTTTATGATAGTGTTTCCATGGTTAGGCAGCATCAAGGAAGCATTGATGTAAGCATCCTGTTTGTCCCGGCAGCTTACGCCAGGGATGCTGCCCTTGAAGCCATTTATAACCAGGTTTCAATGATTGTATTAATAACTGAGCATATTCCACTGAAGGATGCAGTTATTGTCATGAATGCTGCACAAAAAAAGGGAGCTACTATATTAGGCCCTAACACCTACGGTATTGTAAGCTCTGGATTATCCAAGGTTGGAATTATGCCCAGTCAGTACTTTCAACCTGGGCCAGTAGGGGTTGTCAGCAGAAGTGGAACTCTTAGCTATGAGATAGTGGGGAACCTATACAAGAATGGATTAGGTACCTCAACAGTAGTTGGACTAGGAGGAGATAGAATAACAGGCCTGACATTCCCTGAGATTTTAGAAAAATTCCAAAAGGATGAGGATACTAAAGCGATTGTGTTAATTGGAGAAATTGGTGGTACAGCAGAGGAGGATGCCGCTGAATATATCAAAAGGCACATTACCAAGCCAGTTGTAGCATATCTAGCTGGTAAAAGTGCACCCCCCGGCAAAAGAATGGGCCATGCGGGAGCCATCATAGAAAAGGGAATGGGTACCTTTGAAGCTAAAGTCAAGGCATTAGAAAATGCAGGAGTTTTTGTTGCTTCCGAGCCTTCCCAGGTACCATTAATAATTAGAAATAATGTTCCACTAGGAGGACTGTAATCATGGGAGAAGAAAGAAAACAAGACTTGGCTGAGCAGTTCCATAATTGGCATGAAAAAACAAATAATTTTGTGTCCAAAAGGCCTGAAAGAAGGGAAAACTTTTTTACAGAATCAAACATTCCTATTCAAAGAACATATACCCCCCTTGATTTAGATGGCTTCGACTATCTAGATAGCCTTGGAATGCCTGGCGAATATCCCTATACAAGAGGAGTCCAGCCTACAATGTACAGGGGTAGATATTGGACAATGCGCCAATATGCAGGTTTTGGAACTGCGGAGGAAACAAATACTAGGTTTAAATACTTGTTGAAACAAGGGCAAACTGGCCTGAGTGTTGCTTTTGACTTGCCCACACAAATAGGGTATGATTCTGACCATTATCTTGCCATGGGAGAAATTGGCAAGGTCGGTGTTGCAATAGACTCCCTGGCTGATATGGAAATTCTTTTTGATGGGATTCCCCTGGATAAGGTGAGCTGCTCCATGACTATTAATGCTCCAGCAGCTATATTGCTTGCCATGTATATTGTCGTGGCCGAAAAACAGGGGGTTTCTACTGATAAAATATCTGGGACAATCCAAAATGATATATTAAAGGAATATGTAGCCAGGGGAACCTATATATTCCCTCCAAAAGAATCTATGAAGCTAATCACAGATATCTTTGCTTACTGTTCAAAAAATGTGCCAAACTGGAATACAATCAGCATTAGCGGTTATCATATACGGGAAGCAGGAGCAAATGCAGTTCAGGAAATAGCATTTACCCTGGCAAACGGCATAGCTTACGTAGAAGCTGCTGTTAAAGCCGGATTAGATGTGGATGATTTTGCCCCTCGCTTGTCCTTCTTTTTCAATGCACATACAAACTTCTTTGAAGAGGTCTGCAAATATAGAGCCGCCAGAAGACTTTGGGCTAGAATTATGAAGGAAAGGTTTGGAGCCAAGGACCCTAAATCTATGATGCTGCGCTTTCATACCCAGACAGGGGGCAGCACCTTAACTGCTCAACAGCCGGATGTAAATATTATGAGGGTTGCGTATCAAGCTTTAAGTGCGGTTCTTGGAGGAACACAGTCCCTGCACACCAATTCCAAGGATGAAGCCCTTGCTCTTCCTAATGAACATTCCGTTTTAATAGCCCTTAGAACACAACAGGTTATTGCAGAAGAAATAGGGGTTGCAGACAGTGTTGATCCCCTTGCCGGTTCTTATTTTATTGAAAAACTTACAAATGAAATTGAAAAACAGGCTGTGGAATACATTAAGAGAATTGATGAGTTAGGTGGGTCTCCTAAAGCAATTGAAGAAGGCTTTATTCAAAGGGAAATACAGGATAATGCCTATAAATATCAAAGATCTGTTGAAAGTAATGAAAAGGTAGTAATTGGAGTTAACAAGTACGTAATTGATGAAAAACCTCCAACTGACTTACAAAAATTAGATCCAGAAATTGCCCAAAGACAATTACAAAAGCTGCAGGGTGTTAAATCAAACAGGGATTCTCAAAAGGTATCTGCTTGTTTAGAAAGGTTAAAAGAAGCTGCCAGCACCACAGATAACCTAATACCTTATATTTTAGAGGCTGTAAAGAATTATGCTACTTTGGGTGAAATGTGCGGAGTTCTTAGAGATGTTTATGGAGAATATGAACAAAGGATCAATTTTTAATAGGGGAGGTTCCACTGGATTATGGATAAACATATTAGAGTTCTAGTAGCCAAGGCTGGATTAGATGGACACGATAGAGGTGCAAAGATAATTGCCCAGGCCTTAAGAGATGCTGGTATGGAAGTGATATATACAGGCCTTAGACAAACACCAGAACAAATAGTTATGACAGCTTTACAGGAGGATGTACAGGTAATAGGAATAAGCTGCCTTTCAGGAGCACATATGCACTTGATGCCCCCCATTGTTGAAAAGCTTAAGGAAAGTGAAGCTTCTGATATAATGGTATTACTTGGTGGAGTAATACCGGCAGAAGATATTCCTGACCTTAAAAAAGTTGGGGTTAAAGAAATTTTTACACCAGGGACGCCCACCTCCAAGGTGGTTGAGTTTATTAAGAATAATGTTCAAATATAATTGGTAAGGAGATTTTTTATGATAAGCAAAATAGATCACATTGGTATAGCTGTATCCAATATTGATGAAGCCAAAAAGCTTTATGAAGAGGTTTTTGGGTTAGAGGTTTCAGGTATAGAAGTGGTTGAAGAGCAAAAGGTTAAGGTAGCCTTTATACCAACTGGCAACAGCAAGATTGAATTACTAGAAAGTACAGATCCAGAAGGACCCGTCGCAAAGTATTTGGCAAAAAGGGGTGAGGGTATTCAGCACATGGCTTTAAGAGTAACTAACATAAAAGAAGCCCTTGAAGAGGTTAAATTCAAGGGAATTCGTGTAATCGATGAAAAGCCAAGATATGGGGCAGGAGGAGCAAAAATCGCTTTCTTACATCCAAAGGATACCAATGGTGTCTTAATTGAGCTTTGTGAAAGAGAATAGTATTGGAGGAGAAGCTAATGAGAAAAATAGAATTCAAAGAAATTGTAAATGCTATTGCTGAACTATGTATAAAAATCAATTATGAATTAGACGAGGACGTTATAGATAGCTTTACCAAATCGCTTGCTGCTGAGAAATCTCCTGTGGGAAGAGAAGTTTTAGAATTATTAATTAAAAATGCAAAAATAGCCAAGGATGAGCAGGTTCCCATGTGTCAAGATACTGGTACAGCTGTTGTCTTTATAGAGCTAGGCCAAGATGTAATAATAAAGGGCGGAAACCTAACAGAAGCTGTTGAAGAAGGGGTACGAAAGGGCTATTTAGAAGGCTACCTACGGAAATCAATGTGCAATCCCTTTACAAGGGCTAATACTGGCGATAATTGCCCTCCAATCATTCACACCCAGATAGTACCTGGTGATAGGCTTGCAGTTTCAATTGCAGCCAAGGGTGGAGGCAGTGAAAACATGAGTCGTCTTGCCATGCTTACTCCATCAGAGGGAATAGAAGGTATAAAAAAGTTTGTAATTGAAACTGTGGATAAAGCAGGCCCTAACCCATGCCCACCACTAGTAGTAGGCATTGGAGTAGGCGGGAACTTTGAAACCTGTGCAATTTTAGCAAAAAAAGCCTTAATGAGAAAGCTAGGTGAACCTAGTAAAGATGAAACTGCTGCAAGACTAGAAAAAGAATTATTATCTGAATTAAACAAAACTGGCATTGGCCCATCGGGTTTTGGCGGCACAACCACAGTCATTGGAGTACACATTGATGTAATGCCATGCCATATAGCCAGTTTTCCAGTTGCTGTAAACTTAAACTGCCATGCAGCAAGACATGGAAAAGTTGTATTATAGGGAGGAGTTTATACTATGGAAGAGATTAGAATTAGTACACCCCTGGACACTGAAACTGTTTGTAAGCTAAAAACAGGTGACAAAGTATTAATTTCTGGACCAATTTATACAGCCAGAGATGCAGCTCACAAAAGAATGATTGACATGCTAAAAAAGGGAGAAGAGCTTCCCTTTGATATAAAAGGACAGGTAATCTACTATGTAGGGCCAACTCCCCCAAAACCTGGCAGGGTAATTGGTTCAGCCGGACCAACCACTAGTACAAGAATGGACGCCTATGCACCAGAATTATTAAAATTAGGATTAAAGGGAATGATAGGAAAAGGCTTGCGATCCCAGAATGTAAAGGATGCCATTTCCAAGTACAAGGGAGTTTATTTTGCCGGTGTAGGGGGAGCAGCAGCGGTCATATCAAAGTCAATAATATCTGCCAAATTAATTGCCTTTGAAGATTTAGGCCCCGAGGCTATACGAGAGCTGGTTGTAAAAGATTTTCCTGCTGTAGTTGTAAACGACTGCCATGGAGGAGATTTATATATAGAAGGAAGAGAACAGTTCTTAAGCAATTCCTAAGATGATTAGATTCTAAATACTTGTACTTATATAAAAACTCCCTGCATAGACATATATTAAAGCTTGTCTACAGGGAGTTTTTTATGGATTTAATAATTTCTATTTTAATAACCTTGGCCATTGGCATTATTCCCATAAAAAAGATATTTACAAGGGTTTTCTTTTCCCATAGAGATTTATTCATGGATTATTATGATCTTAAAAAGTGTTATGGTGTATGGGGTCATGTATCATATTTTCTACCTTTGCTAGATTTTTTAAAAGCACCAGCACTATATTACTATTTGAACCTGCTGGATCTTCATGGAAATACCTTATTAATCATCATTCTAATTGCCTTATGGCTTGCAAATCCCTTGAGTGATTTATTTTATGGAAGAGGTATGAGCATTTTCCTAGGTATTTTTTTAGTTGTCAACATGGAAATTTTTAAAATTATCTTTCTAATATATATGTCATTGTTACTTTTAAGTCGATATCAAAGTGCAGCCAGCTTCCTGACAGGAGCTGCAGCAGTTCCTATTGTTATATACAGTAAGAGTTATACATTAATTGAGCTGTTTCTGGTTGCAGTATTTTCATGTATTGTAGTATATCATTATAAAGGTTCCTTTTACCAAATATTAAATAAGAGATTTTTTCACCTTTCCTCTTAACTTGAATAAGATAATAGAGAACTTCAGTCAAGGAGGGGAAGGACATGAAAGTCTATTTTATTCCGGTTCCAGGTTTTCTAAAGAATATTTTGAGAAAAATTCTAAAGCAATAAAGAAGTGATAAAAACTAAAAGAGGGCAGTTCCTTAACCGCCCTCTTTTTGTATATACTATTATTTTTCTGATACTCCAAAGATGCCTCCAAGGGCACCTGCCACTAAACACAACCCTAATTGCTTTACAATGGCTGAAAAGGTTATGGTTGTGCCATCAAAAATAGCTATGATGCCTGTTAAAACAAAAAAAGTTAACCCAACACTAGCACCAAATAAAAGACCTTTTGACCCAACACTCTTGGCTGTAATTCGTCCTCCCCAAAAAACGCTTACAACAATAATCACAGCCGATAATGCAGAAAGCATGGTTTCCTGCATTGGTGTGAAGAAAAAGATTATCCCAAGAATTACCGAAAGTGCTATTGCAAGAATGACACTATTTAGTAATCCATTTAAAATAGGATGGAACTTAAAACTAGTTAATCTTGGTATATTTCTAAGAGATGGCATATTAAAACCTCCCCAAAACATATTTTGTTAGATTGTATGCCGCAAAACCACAATTATGCTTTTTATATCTTAAAATCACTGGCTAACTGAAAGGTTTTTATAAATGGATGTCGAATTAAAAACAGGTAATTTACTAGTATACAGCCTTTTATTATAGACATGGAGGAAGCATTAATGAAAATTGGATATCCAGCCACCCTTACGTATTATACACATTTTCTATTATGGAAAAGCTTCTTTAATTCTCTTGGTCATGAGGTGATTATCTCCCCAAAGACATCAAAAAATATACTTGAAAGCGGTGTTAAAGATACTGTTACCGATGCATGTATTCCCATAAAAATCTTACATGGTCATGTAAGTGCTTTAATAGGAAAAGTTGATCTTGTTTTCATTCCCAGAATGGTTAGTATTGTTAAGGATGAAACCTTTTGCCCCAAGTTTTTAGGTCTGCCTGAAATGGTACAGTACTCAATTGAAAATGTACCAAAAATTCTTTCCCCACAGATAGAGCTTAAGCATGGCTTTTGGCAAATATATAAGGTATTAAAGTCATTGGGCCAACAATTAGGCGCAACAAAAAAAGAGGTTTATAAGGCAATATTTAAAGCCATGAAGACCCAATTTAAATATGAAAAGCTGCTGGTATCTGGTGTCCTCCCTAAAGAGGCAATTGATATTATTGCAGAAAATAAAACCGCTGAGGTAAAGGAAAAAGCATGGGGAATTAACCTGGCAATATTGGGTTATCCCTATCAGGTTTATGATTCCTATATTACTGTGAACATGCTGGAAAACCTTGAAAAAATGGGTGTTAATATATGGACTTGTGAAATGGTACCCCACAGCAAGCAAAAAAAATATAGAAATGTCCTGCCAAAAGAGTTATTCTGGTACTATAGCAATATTGTTATGAGATCCACATATTATTATTTAAAAGATAAGAGGATGGATGGTATTATACATGTTACTGCTTTTGGCTGCGGCCCTGACGCCATGCTGGACAAATTAATGGAACTAGAATGTAAAAGCCATAATGTACCATACATTAGTATCACAATTGATGAACATACAGGTGAGGCAGGCATATTAACACGATTAGAGGCATTTGTAGACATGTTAAAAATACGGAGGGGTTTTAATTGAAAGTTTCATTTCCTCATATGGGAACTTCACATATCGCTTTTAAGCAATTCGTAGAAAGATTAGGTCATGAACCTATAATTCCCCCTACCCCCAGCAAAAAAACCTTAAGCTACGGAGTTCAGTATTCACCGGAGTTTGCATGTATACCCTTTAAAGTCCTTATGGGAACATACGTGGAGGTTCTGGAAAAAGGTGCTGAAATGATCATATCTTCTGGGGGACACGGTCCATGTAGAGCAGGTCTCTACGGAATGCTTCACGAAAAAATTTTAAAGGATGCAGGTTATGATTTTGAAATGGTTATTTTAGATGCTCCTTTAAAAAAGCCCATGGAATTTATTAACAATATAAATAGGATTATTAAACCCAATAAAATTAGCTGGTATAGATTTATCCAAGAATTTAAATTTGGCTGGTCTAAACTGAAAGTCCTGGACATGGTAGAGGCTTACTCACACAAAATCAGACCCTATGAGGTAATTAAAGGTCAAACAACCAGAAACTTTAATAAAGTATTAACACTAATAGCACAGGCCCAAACCCCTGACGAATTGGAAGAAGCCAGGCATCAAGGAATTAATATTCTCGATGAGGTAGAGCAGGATAGGTCTAGAACACCTTTAAAGGTAGGAATAATAGGCGAAATTTATGTTGTCATTGAACCCTTCATGAACTTTGACATTCAGGTATTACTTGGTGAAATGGGTGTTGAAACACATCGTTCCATCTATTTAACCCAGTGGACAAAGGACAATGCTGCTAATGGAAAAGGTGAATTAGACGTAATAGCATGTGCCCCTCCTTATCTCAACCAAAAAGTTGGAGGGCATGGAATAATTTCAATAGGAGAAACAGTATTTTATGCAAAAAGTGGTTATGATGGAGTGATACAATTAGCTCCTTTTACATGTATTCCAGAAATAGTAGCAAAAAGCATAATTCCGCAGATTACAAAGGATTATGGAATACCTGTTCTTTCTCTAACAATTGATGAACAAACTGCAAAAGCAGGTGTTCAAACAAGACTTGAAGCCTTTATTGACTTAATGCTTCACCAACGTTCTGTAAAGGGAGGAAAATCACGTGAAATGCTTCTTGGGAGTTGACGTGGGTTCTGTCAGTACAAATATTGTTGTGTTAGACGAAGTTTTAAATGTTGCTGAGTCACTTTATTTACGAACTCAAGGTAACCCTATCAATGCAATTACCAGGGGCCTGAAGCATATTGAAGAAAAATTACCAAATAACGTTGAAGTTATGGGTGTGGGTACTACAGGAAGTGGAAGAATCCTGGCAGGTGTTATAATTGGAGCCGACATAATCAAAAACGAAATTACTGCCCATGCTGTTGCTGCTTCCAGGGAGGTTCCAGATGCACAAACTGTAATAGAAATTGGAGGTCAGGATTCCAAAATTATTATTTTAAGAGATGGTATAGTGGTTGACTTTGCCATGAACACAGTATGTGCTGCAGGAACAGGTTCCTTCTTGGACCAACAGGCCTCGCGCCTGGGAATACCTATAGAAAGTTTTGGAGAAATGGCATTAAAGTCCACAGTACCGGTTAGAATAGCTGGTAGATGTACAGTTTTTGCTGAATCCGATATGATCCATAAACAACAAATGGGTCACAAAAAAGAAGACATTATTAAGGGTTTATGCGATGCCCTTGTAAGAAATTACCTCAATAATGTTGGTAAAGGCAAGGAGATACAACCAACCATTGTATTCCAGGGAGGAGTTGCAGCAAATAAGGGAATCCATAAGGCTTTCGAAGAACAGCTTAAAAAGGATATTGTAATACCACCAAACTTTGCTGTTATGGGTGCCATTGGTGCCGCTCTTCTTGCTAAACAGCATGTCAAAGTAAATAATACTAACACCAAATTTAAAGGGTTTCAGGTCAGCGAATTAGAGTATGATGCTTCTAGTTTTGAATGCACCGGGTGTTCTAACTTATGTGAAGTTATAAACATCAAAAATAATGAGCAGATAATTGCAAGATGGGGAAGCAGATGCGGCAAATGGGAAACCATGGTTATTTAAGAGGTGCTTGTGTTTGTTATTACCATTAAATAAATATAAAGGAGTAAACTAAAAGTGAAAAATTCTTTAGAAGATATTTGTCAAAAACTACAAGAAAAGGAATATAAACTTACCCCACAAAGAAAAACAATTTTAAAAGTTTTATTGGATAACGAAGAAAAACACTTAAGTGCAGAGGATATTTATCAGATTGTCAAGCATCATTATCCTGAAATAGGACTAGCAACTGTTTACAGAACTCTAGAATTATTAGCAGATATTGACATTTTGCAAAAAATGAACTTTGATGATGGCAAAGCCCGTTATGAATTTTCCAGTCATGATGAACACCATCATCACCATTTAATCTGCTTAAAATGTGGTAAGGTCATAGAATTTAATGATGATTTGCTGGATGTTTTAGAAAAGACAATTTCTGAAAAAAAGGATTTTGAAGTATTAGACCACAAACTTAAATTCTATGGCTATTGTTCAAAATGCAAATGAATAGGAAAGCAATTTTTTCTGTATATTTGAATTTGCAGATGTATTTGGGTATAATTAAGCAGGTATCAAATGTGGCTTACGACTTTATGGAGGATGAAAAATGGACAGAGAAAAAATTGCCAAAGGCGTAAAATTAATTTTAGAAGCAATAGGAGAAGACCCCCAAAGGGAAGGTCTATTTGACACCCCTGATAGGGTTGCAAGAATGTATGAAGAAATATTCTGCGGACTAAAACAAAATGCAGCAGATCACCTGAGCGTTACCTTTGCTGAAAACCACGAAGAAATGATTTTAGTAAAAGATATACCCATTTATTCCATGTGTGAACATCATCTCTTACCCTTTTATGGATTTGCCCATGTTGCATATATTCCAAGAAGTGGTAAAATAACGGGATTAAGTAAGCTGGCCAGGGTAGTGGAGACATTTGCTAAAAGACCCCAGCTTCAAGAAAGATTAACAAGTCAAGTTGCCGATACACTTATGGACAAGCTTACACCGCGTGGCGTAATGGTGGTAATAGAAGCAGAACATATGTGCATGACAATGCGCGGAATTAAAAAGGCAGGTTCCATGACACTTACAAGTGCTGTAAGGGGAATTTTTAAAACTAATGAAGCTACCAGGGCTGAAGGTTTCTCATTAATCAGAGGCAGCAGAAATTAAAATGGGAGGTACCGTCCAAAATAGTGGAATCTAATGATAAACTAACAATTATTGCTTCAATTACAATTCAAGAAAGTGAAGACTTTTATAAGATTGTTGATTTTTTAAATAGGACATTAAAAGAAAGAGGATTATTGTTCGGCTTAAAGAAGGTTAAGAATGAACCAAAGATGACCCTGTATATTTATGATGTGTAATAACACACTAATACAACCTTTCTTTCATATGATAAATCAAGCAAAAACATGTCTTGATTTTTTTGGGGGGAGGTTTGTGTGAAATTTTTAGAATGCTGCTTTATATGTCATAAGGATTTAAACAATGACGAATGGCAAATATTAGTAGTTTATAATCAATGCGTGGTATTAAGATGTCCCCACTGTAAATCCATTCACAACTGCTCAGCCGATGGAACAGTATTAATATATAAGCATGATTCAGGAGGAAACGATGCATATTCTGCTAACGAATGATGACGGAATAGAGGCTTTAGGGATAAACAAGCTTAGAGAAGCCCTTAGTTCACTTGGGAAACTAACAGTGGTAGCCCCTGACAGGGAAAGAAGTGCAACAGGTCATGGTATTACCATTCATAAACCTTTACGGGTTTATAAGATGGACTTTGAAAATTGTACTGCCTATGCAGTTACAGGTACACCTGCAGACTGTGTCAAACTTGCTTTGCAGGAGTTAATGGATGAACCCCCTGACATAATTGTTTCTGGTATCAATTCTGGAGCCAATTTAGGTACAGATGTATTATACTCTGGTACTGTTTCGGCAGCAATTGAGGGCATAATTGCAGGTGTTCCTTCAATAGCAGTTTCCCTGGCCCTTAAGAAAAAAAGAAACTATGACTTAGCAGCAGAAGTTACCTGCAAGATAGTCAAAAAAGTTATTAAAAAGGGACTTCCTGAAGAAACAATACTTAATATAAATGTTCCAGATACTGAAATTATTGAAAGCACAAGTTTTGAAATAACCAGATTAGGTATTCGCAAGTATAAAGATTCTATAGAGAAAAGAATAGACCCTAGAGGCTACGAATATTATTGGATTGCCGGCCAAGTAACTGATGTTGAATGCAATAGGAACAAACAGATTTGTACTGACATTAGTGCCATTGCCCAAAACAAAATTTCCATAACACCTATTCATCTAGATCTTACCAACTATAGAATAATTGATGATCTTTTAACCTGGGATCTTTAATTGGCTGGCTAAATTTTCCTAAACTGTCTCAAATCATTATAGGTAATTAGACCAAGCAAAAATAAACACACTGTATATACTCCAATACCAACTAACAAATGGAGCATTGTCATCCCTAGGCTAGAACCCCACGCAGCAAAATAGTGACTGGTAGAAACCATAGTGAGGAGCATTAACAAAACAGCCATTGTTAACAATGCTAGTTTTTTAATATTAATACCTAGTTTGATAAAATTAAACAAATACAAGAGATTTAGACCTGCAACTACCAGAGCACTCAAGTTAAAAGCTATTGCTGTGCCTTTTATACCTAAAGCAGTTCCTGTAAGCAGATAGACACCAGTAATATTTATCAATGCGCCCCCAACTGAATGCAAAAGCATAATATACATTTTACCCATCCCTTGTATAATACCAGTTGAAGTCTGCTGAAGATAAATAAAAAGTGCACCCAGTGCCAGATATTTCAAAGGTATACCTGCATCAGGTGTGTTAAAAATTGTCCCACAAAGCTTTCCTGGAATTGTATAAAAAATTATCACCCATGGTATACCTGCTAATATTGTTATATTGATAGCAGTCATGGCTCTTTTTTTAACAAGCTTTAAATTGTTGGCAGCCATGGCTTCAGAAATTGCTGGGACCATTGTTATTGCCAGGGATACTGTGATTATAGTTGGCAAACCTAACAAGGTCATAGCAATTCCTGTAAATTGTCCAAATAGGTCAGTAGCCTCTCTGACAGAAAAGCCTGCTGCCTGCAGCCGATTGGGTATAATTATTGCTTGAGCAGTAAAAAGGAGTCCAATTACTGCTCTATTAAGTGTGAGGGGAAGGGACATGCTGTAAATATTTTTCATTATTTCCCATGTGGTGCTTTTATTTCCTGATGAAGTAAAAACCTGCTGGTTTTTTTTATAAAAAATTATCAGAATAATTAGGCCTGCCATTTCACCCATTACTATTCCTATTGAAAGACCAATAATAGCATATTCTAATCCGTAGGGCAGTAAAAGCATGATAGTTCCAAGCCCAAATATAAACCTTATTATTTGTTCCACTACCGTTGAAAGTGCTGAGGGAAACATCATTTTCAAGCCCAAAAAGTATCCTCTGTAAGCTGAGCTAAAAGCTACAATAATCAAGGCAGGGATAAGACTCATATATGCCCAATAAACTCTCCCATCTGAAAAAAATAGTTTAATAAAGTAGGGAGCAGCCAGCCAACTAATAACTGATATTACTGTAGAAGTTATTAATAATACCCTCAATGCAACAGTAAATATTTTTTTTGCTTCAGCATGTTGATTTAAGGCTACCCGGCCAGATATTAGCTTGGATAAGGTTAAAGGAATTCCAGCTGTTGTCAGAACTAACAAAAATGTAAAGGGAGGAAGAACCATTTGAAACAAACCTATACCTTCAGAGCCTATCAAGCGTACTGTCCAGACACGATAAAGAAAACCTAACATTCTATTTATAAAACCCGATATGGTAAGTATAACTGCTCCAAAGGCTAATGAAGTATATTGTTTTTTCAAATTCAGGCCTCCTGGACTTAGATGTTTTAATTTAATAGTATTTATGATTCTATTAAAGTATGTTTTTAATTAGCATAATTGCTGTATTTTGGGAAAAACTTATTGAAGATGGAAAAATTTATAAACAAAAAACTTTTTCTCAGATTTTTTTTAAAAATATAAAGGATTTTTTTAATTAATCGAAAATATATTTACTAATGTCCAATTTTCGATTTTAATAGTCAAAGTACAAGTTAAAGGAGGAGGCAAATGAAAGTATACTCTGCAAAAAAAATTAGAAATATAGGGATAATGGCCCATGGTGGTGCTGGAAAGACTTCACTAACAGAAGCCATGTTATACAACTCCGGAGCTTTGAAGAGATTAGGCAAGGTAGATGAGGGTAATACTACTACCGATTATCTGCCTGAGGAAATTGATAGAAAAGTAACTATTACTCTGGCATTGGCTCCATGCGAATGGAAGGACAACAAGGTCAATGTTATTGATACACCAGGCTTTATAGACTTTGTAGGTGATGTTAATAGTGCATTAAGAGTAATAGATAGTATGGTTGTTACAGTATGTGCTGTGGCTGGTGTAGAGGTAAGAACAGAGGCCGTTTGGGAATTTGCAAATGAAAAAAACATGCCTAGAATTTGCTTCATAAATAAAATGGACAGAGAAAATGCAGATTTTTATAGGGTATTAGATGAACTAAAGGATAGTTTTGAAAACAGGATAGTTCCTATACAAATTCCTATTGGAAGCGCAGAAAGCTTTAATGGAATAATAGATTTAGTTGCAATGAAGGCATATAAGTTTGATAACGGAAAACCCATAGAAATTGACATTCCTGAAGACCTAAAAGACCAGACTGAGACCTATAGAGAAGAATTAGTAGAAGCTGTTGCAGAAAGTGATGATGAACTTTTAATGAAGTATTTGGAGGGTGAAGAGCTCACTCCTGAGGAATTCTTATCTGGACTTAATTCAGGTGTCAAGAATGCTAACTTTATTCCGGTTGCATGCGGTTCTGCGTTAAATAATATAGGCATAGCAAATCTTTTGGATCTTATTGTTGACTGCATGCCATCAGCAGAAGAAGCCCTAGGAAAGTCAGAAGAAGAATTATCAAAGGAACCTTTCAAAGCACTGATATTTAAAACAATTGCTGACCCTTACGTAGGAAAGGTTAGTTTCTTCAGGATATACAGCGGCATATTCACTCCTGGTCATTCCTATTACAATATAAACAAGGAAACTGAAGAAAAAGTAAATAGTGTATTTGTCATGAGAGGCAAGCAGCAGGAACAGGTTGAAAAAATGTTTCCTGGTGATATTGGGGCTTTAACAAAGCTCGCTAAAACAGAAACTGGAGATACCCTCTCAGTTAAAGGAATAAACGAACCTCTAACTGGTATTGAGTTTCCAAACCCAACTTTGTCATATGCCATTAGTCCAAAGAGTAAAGGTGACGAAGACAAATTAGGTAATGCAATTTCCAAGTTATTAGAGGAAGATAAAACCTTAAAAATAGAAAAGAATATTGAAACTAAAGAGACCATTTTAAGTGGAATGGGTGATCAGCATCTAGATATAGTACTAGAAAGGCTGCAGAAAAAATATGGCGTTGGAGTTGAAAAAGCTACACCCTCTGTTCCATATAGAGAAACCATCCGTTCTTCAGTAACTAGAATAGAAGGTAAGCATAAAAAACAATCTGGTGGAGCAGGTCAGTTTGGTCACGTATTTATTGACATGGCCCCTTATTCAGAAGGAGATTTCTTATTTGAAGAAACAATCTTTGGAGGATCTGTGCCAAGAAACTATATTCCTGCAGTTGAAAAAGGTGTTAGAGAAGCCATGGAACAGGGTGTCCTGGCTAAATATCCAGTTACAAATATTAAGGTAACCCTTACAGACGGTTCTTATCACCCTGTTGATTCCTCAGAAATGGCATTTAAAATTGCCGGCAGCTTAGCCTTTAAAAAGGCCATGGAAAAAGCAAATCCTATTCTTCTTGAACCAGTAATGAAGGTTGAGGTTACCGTTCCAGAGCAGTTTATGGGCGATATAATGGGAGATATGAACAGCAAAAGGGGTAGGATATTAGGAATGGAAGCCAAGGGCAGAAACCAGGTGATAAAGGCCCTGGCACCATTATCAGAAATGTATCGTTATGCCATAGACTTAAAATCAATTACTCAGGGTAGAGGAACCTTTACAATGGAATTTAATAGTTATGAACCCATACCTGAACACCTAGCTGAAAAAATCATAGCAGCACGAAAGACAGCTGACGAGTAATTCAAAAGGAGTCTTGGACAATAAGTCCAAGACTCCTTTTTAAAGAAAACAACCTTTCAATTTTAGGTTGGATTAATCATTAGAATTGGCATAATAAAACTGGTACACTTATTAACCGCCATGCATATATTGAGCAAAAGATATTGAACCAGGGAGGTTTATATTTTGAAAAAAATAGCTGTTCTATTAGGAGGCAGGTCTGCCGAAAGGGAAATATCTTTAAAGACTGGTAAGGCAGTTGCCAATGCTTTAGTTAACCTTGGGCATAATGTTAAATCTATTGACACCAAGGGTGATTTTATTGATGATCTCAAAGCATTTCACCCTGATCTTGTTTTTATTGCTTTACATGGCCCTTTAGGGGAAGATGGTGCAATGCAGGGGTTATTAGAAATATTAGGTTATCCTTATACAGGTTGTGGTGTGCTTACCAGCTCTCTTGCCATGAACAAGATCTATACAAAAAAGATTTTAAAAGAAGCCGAAATTCCAACACCAAGGTTCTCTGTTATTAGAGAAAAGGATTATCTTATGAATACAATACAAACAGAGGATTTGCTGTTAAAAGATTTAAATCTACCACTGGTAATAAAAGCACCTAATCAGGGGTCAACTATTGGCATTTATTTTGCTAAGCAAAGAAGCGATCTTAATACAATGATATTAGAAGCATTTAAGTTTGAAAAAGAGATACTTATTGAAGAGTTTGTCCATGGGCGAGAAGTTACAGTAGCAATAATGGGAAATGAAGAGCTTCAAACTCTTCCCATTATAGAAATTGTATCCCATACTGGGGTCTATGATTATGAAGCTAAATATACCAAGGGAATGAGTGACCATATTATACCGGCACGTCTTAATGAAAGTGTCAGCAAGATGATAAATATATTAGCTGAAAAGAGCTATCGGTCTTTAGGGTGTAGGGGATTTGCCAGGGTTGATTTTATTGTAGAAAATGATCTAAACCCCTATGTTTTAGAAATAAATACAATACCAGGCATGACTGAAACCAGCTTATTTCCTGATGCTGCACTCAGTGCGGGCATCTCCTTTGACGAGTTGATTAATAGATTTATCCAATACGCTGTAGAGTAATATTCCCTACTCAAAAAGTATAATGGAAGCTTTATTTAAGATTGAAATTAGAATATATATCTTTTATAATAACCATAAGATATGCAAATTTTATTAAAACCTATAGGGGCTATTGGAAGTTGAAGGGAGGGGAACCTTAGATGGAGTTTTTCCGTTGTCAGTGTAAAAAGATTATCTGCCAAATAGAGGGCGATACTATTATTATCAAGTGTAGACACTGTAAAAGATACATTCATATTAAGACTAATGGAATAAAAAATATTGAGTATAGACTGACCCCCGATACTGAAGAAGGTCCAGCCTTGGTTGCAAATTTAAATAAATAATAGTACATTAAAACCGGATAACCCCGGTTTTAACTATTCTAGAATTAAATTAAGTTAACACTGCTAAAAGGAAAATACCCATATAAGTAGAATATGTAAAGTTAGGTATTATTTGAGGGAGGTTGAAAGATGCAGTTTTTATTACGTCAGGGATTAGTAGTATTATTTGCAGTAGTAATCGCAATAGTGTATGTCTTTAATTTTGCAATTAACTTTTATGCAGACATGTTATGGTTTACAGCAATGGAGTACGTTTCAGTTTTATACACCATTGTGTTATCCAATATAGGTGTAAGATTAATTTCTTTTGTCTTGTTGTTTCTGATATTTATTTTAAACCTTTTAATAACAATGAAATTTATTAAATTTGAAAAGGTTTTTATTGAATATAACAACCAGGATGTTATCCCTATTAAAGAGTACTTTCTCCAAAAGTTTTTTAATCGCAAGAAGTTGTTTTTAATCTATGTATTAATAAGCTTGTTTTTTGCATTTTTGTTCAGCGGTATAACAGCTAATCAATGGTTAACGGTACAAGCCTTTTTTAATGCTAATGAGTTTAGAATAGCAGATCCAATTTTTAATAAAGATATTAGTTTTTATGTGTTTACACTACCCTTTTATAGGCTTTTATATGCTTTGCTTGTTTCCGCAGTTGTTGGAAGCGGTATACTAGTAAGTTTAGCTTACTTTTTATTTACTCCAAAGAATCAGTTTAATCTCAAGCTTAAAAACTTCAAGTTTCCGCAACTACACATATCCTTTATTGTTGCCTTGTTTTTTGTGTTAAAGGCTTGGAGCTACAAGCTTAATGCCTTTGAATTACTTAATTCCCAAAGAGGTGTTGTCTTTGGAGCTGGCTATACTGATGTAGTGGCTCAAATGCCGGCATTTAATATTATGGCCATATTATCACTGGTTTTGGCTGCATTAATTATTATTAGCCTCTTCCTGAAAACTTACAAAATAATTATGGGATCCATAATAGTATTTGTAGCATCATCAATTCTGCTGGGGTCAGTATTCCCTTCGGCAGTACAAAGGTTTAGAGTAGAACCAAATGAATTTGTTAGAGAAGCTCCTTATTTAGAGCATAGCATAGCTTTCACCAGGAAGGCTTTTAACCTTGAAAGAATTGAAACCCAACAATTTCCTGTAAATCAGGAGTTGACATGGGAAGATATTGAAAACAACAGGAGTACTATTGATAATATTAGATTATGGGATCCACGCCCTTTAAGACAGACCTTTGAACAGCTGCAAACCCTTAGGCTGTACTATGAGTTTAAGGATGTAGATATTGACCGTTACTGGATTGATGGTGAATACCGCCAAGTAATGCTGGCGGCAAGGGAAATGGACCAAAGACAACTCCAGCCCCAGGCACAAACCTGGATAAATCAAAGACTTCGCTACACCCATGGATATGGTGTGGTAATGTCTGCAGTTAATGAAACAACAAGTGAGGGACTTCCACATCTTTTTGTTAAAAATTTTCCACCACAATCAATATCATCTGATCTGGTAATTAATCAGCCATCAATATATTTTGGAGAATTAACTACTAATCAGGTAATTGTAAATACTAATACAAAGGAGTTTCATTATCCGTCAGGCAATGATAATATTGAAACTACTTACAAGGGCACTGGTGGCGTACCCATTGATTCATTTTTTAAAAGATTATTTTTTGCTATCTATCATGGTGATTTTAGATTAATTCTTACCAGTGAAATAACAAAAGACAGCAAAATACTTTATAACAGGGATCTGACTTCTATAGTAAATAAAATAGCTCCCTTTCTAGTCTACGATACTGATCCTTATATAGTAATTAGTGCTGGAAACCTTTACTGGATCAGAGATGCGTATACCGTTACAAATATGTATCCCTATTCTCAAACCTATGGAGGATTTAATTATATTCGAAATTCAGTTAAAGTAGTTATAGATGCTTATAACGGGACTACCCATTTTTATATTAGTGACCCTACTGATCCAATTATTAAAACCTACAGTGATATTTTCCCTGAACTATTTAAACCAATGGAAGATATGCCAGACGGATTAAGGCAGCACATTCGTTATCCTGTCTATTACTTTGGAGTGCAGGCCAGGCTGCTGTCACTATACCATATGCAGAATCCCCAGGTTTTCTATAACAGAGAAGATGCCTGGACTATTCCTCAAGAAATCTTTCAGGGTGATAGTCAGCTCATGGAGCCTTATTATATGATCATGCAGCTTCCAGGACATACTACTCCAGAGTTTGTATTAATGCTCCCATTTACTCCTTTAAACAGAGCTAATATGGTATCATGGTTAGCTGCTAGGAGCGATGGTGATCATTACGGCAATCTCATATTATATCAGTTTCCTAAAGAGGGCCATCTTTTTGGTCCAATGCAAATTGAAGCCAGAATAGATCAGGATTCTGAAATATCACAGCAGTTAACACTATGGGATCAAAGAGGATCACAGGTTATAAGAGGCAATCTGCTGGTAATTCCCATAGAGAACTCCATCCTCTATGTAGAGCCTATATTTCTTCAAGCAGAACAGAGTAAGATGCCAGAGCTGCGAAGGGTTATAGTGGCTTATGGAGATCAAATTGTAATGGAGGAAACATTACAGTTATCTCTTCAAGCCATCTTCGGAGAACGCCAGACTCCTATTGTTATTGAAGATGAAGATTTTGATGAACAAATAATTAATGGTGAAACCACTAGTCAGTTAATAACAAGAGCCAATAGACTGTTTAATGAGGCAATGGAAAGGCAAAAAAATGGCGATTGGGCTGGCTACGGCAATGCAATAAAAGAGCTTGAAAATGTTCTAAATATACTATCCAACATAAATGAAAATGATACCCAGGAGTAGGAGGAATAAATCCATGAATCTAACTGAAAATGCACGTAAAATTTTAGAAAAAAGGTATTTAGTAAAAAAAGAAGGAATACCCATAGAAAAACCGGAAGACATGTTTCGAAGGGTTGCCAAGTTTGTAGCAGACATTGAAACTTCCTTTGATCCAAAGCTCTCAAAATCTAAATTAAAAAAAATTGAAGATAAGTTTTTCTCTTTAATGACTGAGTTTGACTTTATGCCCAACAGCCCAACCCTGATGAATGCAGGAAGGGACCTGGGTCAGCTATCAGCATGCTTTGTACTACCCATAGAGGATAGTATGGAAGGAATTTTTACAGCTGTAAAGGATGCAGCTTTAATTCATAAAAGTGGCGGTGGAACAGGCTTCTCTTTTTCAAGAATCAGGCCCAAAAATAACCCTGTTAAATCTACTGGTGGTGTAGCTTCAGGTCCTGTCTCCTTCATGAAGGTGTTTAATTCTGCTACAGAAGCCATCAAGCAGGGTGGAACCCGCAGAGGCGCTAATATGGGCATACTCAGTGTTGACCACCCAGATATTCTTGAATTCATATCATGCAAACAAAACAATAACGACCTGACAAATTTCAACATTTCAGTTGGTATAACCAAAGAGTTCATGGAAGCAATAGAAAATGATGACTACTACGACCTTAAATTTAATGGTACCGTATACGATAGATATAAGGCTAAAAATGTATTTGACTTGATTGTTGAGAAAGCATGGTCCAATGGTGAACCTGGAATTGTCTTCTTGGACAGATTAAATGCTGATAATCCTACCCCAGAGCTTGGTGAAATAGAAGCAACTAATCCCTGTGGTGAACAGCCTTTACTGGGATATGAGGCATGTAATTTAGGCTCTATTAATTTAGAAAATATTCATGACAATGGTACAATAAACTGGGACAAGCTTGAAGACATTGTTGTATGGTCAATGAGATTCTTAGACAATGTAATTGAAGCAAATAAGTTTCCTTTAGAAAAGATTCAAGAAATGGTTCAGGGAAATAGAAAAGTTGGTTTGGGAGTAATGGGATGGGCAAACCTGCTATTTAAGCTGCAGATTCCCTATAATTCACAGGAAGCCATTGACTTGGCTGAAAAAGTTATGGGTTTTATAAACACTAAAGCCCATGCAGCATCAGCCTCACTAGCCGAGGAAAGAGGAAGCTTTCCAAATATAAACCAAAGTATTTACAAGGGCAGCTTGATGAGAAATGCTACCAGCACTACAATTGCTCCAACTGGAACCATCAGTATGATTGCAGGGACCTCCTCTGGTATCGAGCCAGCTTTTTCAATAGCTTATACAAAAAATGTATTAGATGGGGCCAATCTAGTAGAGGTTAATCCTGTATTTGAAGCTTATGTGAAAGCAAATTATTCCCCTGAAGAGAGTAAAGTCATTATTGAAAAGGCTGCCAAGGCTGGCAGCGTGGAGGATATTGCTGAGCTGCCTGAAAGCATTAGAAAAGTCTTTGTCACAGCGTTAGAAATTGAGCCTGAATGGCACATTAAAATGCAGGGAGCCTTCCAAAAGTATTGCGATAATGCTGTATCAAAAACCGTTAATTTCCCAAATGAAGCAACAAAAGAAGATGTTAAGACGGTTTATATGCTGGCCTATAAACTGGGATGTAAAGGTGTTACTGTATATCGAACAGGCAGCAGAGAAGAGGAAGTCCTAATTAAGGGCAATAAGGGGAGATGTGAACCAGCTGTAAAAATTGAAAAGCTGTATCCGCGACCAAGGCCCAAAAGAACTGTTGGTGTAACAGAGCAGGTTAGTACGGGCTGTGGCAGAATGTATATTACTGTTAATTATGATCAGGAAGGGCTTATAGAAACATTTATCACCACAGGATCCTCCGGAGGTTGTAGTGGATTTACAGAAGGTGTAAGCAGGCTCATATCCCTGGCTTTAAGGGCTAATATTTCTCCAGAAGCCATAATAGATCAGCTAACATCAGTAAGCTGCCCTACATTCCTTAGAAGAAAAGCCAACAACAACAGTCTCATAGGCAAGTCCTGCCCAGATATTATTGGAAGGATTTTGACCCAGGAATCAGAGTTTGTAAAGGATAATAAGGATGTTAAAACAATAGTTAATAGTACTGTCTCAGAATTAAGTGCTGCATCTGAAAAGCTGGCCTCCATCTATGAAACCCTAACAGAGGATGAACTCATATTATTAGGTGTCTGCCCAGATTGCAAGGAAAAGCTTACCTTTGCAGAAGGGTGCTTGAAATGCAATTGTGGCTTTAGCAAATGCGGGTAAATTAAAACATTAAAACACCTGGGGTTACCCAGGTGTTTTCAGGATTTAAAGAATTCATTATTTGCACTATGCACAGACTAATTAAAAACAAGCCAAAAGAGGTGCAAAAAATGGATTGGTTTATAATCTGGTTGTTTGCTGAATACGGGTTAGTTTTATTTGCAGTGGGATTAGGTGCCCTTCTATTATTTGTCTTTCTGCTATATTTAAAAAGAAGGGTTTAATTTACTAATTCAGATAGAGTTTTCAGGCAGCTTCTTCTTTTTCCTATTTTTATAATTTAAGAGAAAACCTATGCATAATAGAGTTACTGACACTATGACTAAAATTGTAAAACCACTGTGCTCAAAAACATGCTTTACAACAAGACTCCAGTTCTCTCCTAAGAGGTATGCTGGAAAGAAAAATACTGCGGTCCAAAGGTTTGCACCAATAAAGGATATTGATAAAAATTTCGCCAGACTCATTACTCCCAACCCCAGTATTACTGGAAGGAAATGGCGGGCACCGGGAATAAAATAGCTTATTATAATTGCATGGACACCATAGCACTCTAAAAGATTGTTGCAGGTTTCAATTCTTTTTTGTACACGCTTTGAGGGGTTTTCAAAGAAAAGCCTTTTAATCAATTTGGCTAAGAAAAAGCCTAACGAATAACCAACATATGTGGCCATAACACTAATAAAAAAAGCATAAGCTGGAGGTATTGAATCTGCTGATGCCAGAACTCCCATAAAAAGTATAATAGATTCTCTATTAATAGGAGCAAAAACTACACCTAACATAAGCCAAATAAAAAGGGTTACCCAATGGGCCCCTTCAATAATCCCTATTAATCCATCTAAAGACATAAAATCACCCAAAACAAATAGTTTTTTATAAATATATAATAACATAATAAACATAAATGTGCTATATAGGACAGGCCTTAATATTGAAAACATATAAAGAAAGGGGACACAAGACATGTCAAAATGGAATGTATATGTAACTAGATTGCTTCCTAAACCTGCCATGGACCTCTTGATGAAGCATTGCAATGTGGAAGTTAACCAGGAGGATAGGGTATTGACTAGACAGGAGCTTCTAAGACAGGTTAAAGGACGTGACGCAATTATATCCTTGTTGACTGACACAATAGATAGTAAATTAATGGATTCTGCCAAAGGGATAAAGATAATTGCTAATTATGCAGTAGGTTTTAATAACATAGACATTGAAGCTGCAACTGAAAGAGGCATTTGCATTACCAATACACCTGATGTTTTAACTGATGCTACTGCCGAGTTGGCCTGGGCCCTATTACTTGCCACCGCTAGAAGAGTAGTAGAGGCAGATAATTATTTAAGAGCAGGAAAATTCAAGGGCTGGGGTCCCCAGTTGCTGCTAGGTCATAGTGTAAAAGGTAAAACCTTAGGCATCATAGGAACTGGAAGAATAGGTCAGGAGTTTGCTAGAATGGCAGAGGGCTTTAAGATGGATATCTTATATTATGACATTCAACCCAACCTGGAATTTGAAAGAGAAACATCAGCCAAATATGTAAATCTTGATGAGCTGCTGACCAGATGTGACTATATATCCCTGCATGTACCTCTAACCCCCAAAACTCAACATTTAATAGGCCCTAGAGAGCTTAAGCTTATGAAAAATACTGCTGTCCTTATCAACACATCCCGTGGCCCTGTAATTGATGAAGGTGCACTTGTTAAAGCTTTACTGGATAAAGAGATTTGGGGAGCAGGTCTGGATGTTTTTGAAAATGAACCTGAACTTGCACCAGGTCTTGCTGACTTGGACAATGTCGTAATTTTACCCCATATTGCTAGTGCCACTATTGAAGCTCGAACAGATATGGGCTTGGTTGCAGTTAAAAACATACTGGCAGCAATGGAAAACAAGCTGCCGCCTAATTGTCTAAACCCAGAAGCTTTTAATAGACAAAAGATATAATAGTTTAAATTTATTAGGAGTTAATCATTAAATTACACTACCAGGGAATCTCGATCCTTTGATCCTAAACTCAGGTAGTTTATATAGAAAAAACCTCACATGAGGTTTTTTCTATATAGGTCCTTACCCTAATGATATTTTTTTACTATATCCCTGGCTATTGCTACTCCACAGGCACCGGCTTGTGCCAGTCCTCTGGTTACTCCTGCACCATCTCCACCTGCATAGAGACCTGCAATTTCCGTTTCAAAGCTATTGGTGAGTCTAGGACGAGAAGAATAAAACTTTGCTTCAACTCCATAAAGCAGTGTATGCTCTGAGGCAATTCCCGGCGTAACATTGTCCAGAGCTTGAATCATCTCAATGATGCTTTTCATTGTATTGTATGGAAGCACAAGACTCAGGTTGCCTGGAGCAGCTTCTTTTAACGTGGGTTCTACAAAGCCCTCCTTGATTCTTTTATCAGTAGATCGTCTCCCTTTTAATACATCACCAAAGCTTTGGAGTAAAACACTACCGCCAGATAAATCATTGGCAAGCTTGGATATTGATTTTGCATATTCTGTTGGTTTATTAAAGGGGTAAGAGAACTTATGGGATACCAGCAGGGCAAAATTAGTGTTATTACTGCCCAGGTTTTTAGCTTTATAAGCATGCCCATTGGCCAACATAATCCCACTATGGTTTTCAATAACAACATGACCTGATGGGTTACTGCAAAAGCTTCTTACAGTTGTGCCAACTGAGGTTCTAAAAATGAATTTGCCCTCATAAAGGTTTTCATTAATCTCTTCCATAATAGTATCTAGCGTCTCTACTCGTACACCTACATCCACCTGGTTGCTGGTCATTTCAAGGTCATACGATTGTAATACTCTAGTTAGCCATTCCGAACCATCCCGCCCTGGAACCACAACAACACTACTACCCTTTATTTCTTCATTTTTTAGAGTGCGGATTCCCTCAACCCTCATTGAACCTGAGTCTTTATTAATAAGGAAATCAGTAACCTCAGTCTCAAATACCATGTCTATTTTAGTTTTTAAGAACTCATAAATACTTTTGAGAATCTGCAGATTTTGTTCTGTTCCAAGATGCCTGACTTCAGCCCTTAACAGCTTCAATCCGCTGGCCAACCCTCTTTTTTCTATATTTTTTACAGCTTGTGTTGTTGGATCAGTTGCTATTGAGGTGGCACCATGTTTAATGTTTATACTATCTACATATTTTATAAGTTTTAATACCTCAGAAGATAACATATATTCTGTCATCCAACCGCCAAACTCAGTTGTAATATTAAACTTTCCATCTGAGTATGCTCCTGCACCACCAAAACCATTAGTAATAGAACAAGCAGGAAGACACCCTGTAGTAGCTTTATTTTTATTAGATGGTGGGCATTTGGAAATCTTTTTTTGTAAGATAGGACAACTACGTTTATATATATCATGGCCCTTATCAATTAAAAGAACTCTTAATTCTGGTTGTCTTTCCACCAGCTCATAACATGTAAAAATTCCAGCAGGTCCGGCACCAACCACTATAACATCATATTTTTCCATAGTATTACCTCCTACGTGCATTTATGCAAATACCCAAACAATCAAACTATACAGGATTAAGTAACAAAAATCAATAGCAAAAATAGTATTTAAATATTTCTTTCCCCATTTCTTTATAGATTCCTTCTGATATTTTTGAAAGTATTTAAGAGCATATGGATATTATCAGGTAGTAATCTAAAGCTAAAGCAGATATGTTTTCTTATCGGAGTAACATGGTTAATTAGTGAATATATCTATGCCTCAGTCTATTAGACTTTAAATATAAAGAGTGGTAGTATATTTATTGGTTAAAGCTTACCTATTTGTTAAGAATAGGAGTCTTTATTATATCGCAATTTTTAAAGGAGGATTACTATTAATTCCACAGATTTACAGAAGCAAAAAGTAATTAACGAAATTGAGGAAAATGGTGTAGAGTTTATTAGGCTGCAGTTTGTTGACATTTTTGGAGTATTAAAGAGTGTTAATATAACAACTGATGAACTAGACAATGCATTTGACGGCAACTTAATGTTTGATGGTTCATCCATAGATGGTTTTGCTAGGATAAATGAATCGGATCAATGTCTTAAACCAGATCCTGACACATTTCAGGTAATGCCTTGGAGACCCAAAGAAAAGGGTGTAGCACGCATGATCTGTGATGTCTATACACCAGACGGCAAGCCCTTTGAGGGTTGTCCCAGAAATACCTTAAAGAGGGCTCTGAAGGAGGTTCGAGAAACAGGGTTAGAATTAAACGTAGGACCTGAGGGTGAATTCTTCCTTTTCCATATTGATGAAAAGGGATGCCCTGTGTTTCATATCCATGACCATGCAGGATACTTTGATTTAGCACCTGTTGACAGAGGTGAAAATGCACGACGAGATATAGTTCTTACAATGAAGAAAATGGGCTTTAGGATTGAAGCATCTCATCATGAGGTTGCACCCGGCCAGCACGAAATTGATTTTAAATACGATGAAGCGTTAAAAACCGCTGATAAATGGGTTACCTTCAAGGATGTTGTAAAAAACATAGCTAAACAACACAATCTATATGCCACATTTATGCCTAAACCATTTTACAGGGAAAACGGATCAGCTATGCATTGCAATCAATCACTATTTAAAAATGGAGAAAATATTTTTTATGACTCTAGTACAGAGTGCGGCCTAAGTCAGGTAGCCCACTATTATATTGGTGGATTATTAAAGCATGCCAAAGGAATAACCGCTATTGGCAACCCCATTGTAAACAGTTACAAACGTCTAAAACCAGGATATGAGGCTCCAGTACAAATAGGCTGGTCAAAATCCAATAGAAGTACCTTAATTAGAGTTCCTGCTAGCCGTGGATCAGCAACTAGAGTTGAATTAAGAAGCCCTGATCCAACTGCAAATCCATACTTAATATTTGCCGTAATGGTAAAAGCAGGCCTCCATGGCATTAAAAACAAAATAACACCACCAGAATCTATCGAAGAAGACGTATATAATCTATCCCCCAAAAAAAGGGCCCAGCTGGACTTAGATCATTTACCAAGGGATCTATATGCTGCTTTGAAAGCAATGGAAGAGGATCCCCTAATAAAAGAAACTATTAGTGAACACACCTACAATCGTTTCCTAGAAGCCAAGTATAAGGAATGGTCTGATTATGCAGAGCAGATTCATGACTGGGAAATCAAAAGCTATTTAGGAAAGTACTAAAATAAAAATATTAAAATAGTAAAGTCTTTAGATATAGACTATCCCTTTTCACTTATTAGTAAGGGATAGTCTTAGATTTTTCAAGTTCATTACACCTTTTTTTGTTATAATATACTTGTAGTGCTTGTAGTATTAAAAACCGGGCAGGGGGGTCTTGCTTTGTACCATTATACTGCAATTATTAATTATTTTGATAAAAATAATGCACAAAGAACAGTAAGAAAAACTGTGAAAGCAAAAAATATGAAGGACGCAAAAAAAAAGCTGCAGCAAATAGGTACTATTAAGAGTTTAGTCTTTGTGGATACTCCTGATCTGGCTATTGATAATCAACTGCGATTTTTTGAGGAAGAGTGATGTGACCAACATAATATGTTGAAAATCTTAAGATAACAACAGGAAATACTACTAAAAATGCAGAACAATATCAATATTATTACCTTTAAACTCTCTAAAGGTGACAGTAGATGGGATGCTCTTCTTTTATAAAAGAGGTAATCCCCCTCACGAAAGCAAAATAATGGAAAACCTAGAGAGAATATCCATTCAAGCCAAGCGTATTGAGTATATTATTAAAAACATGAGACAATACGCGCAAAAAGGACGATTTTCAATCCTTGTGCAGCTAAAAATGTGCAGCTAAAAGCACATTGTTAATACTCACTTTGTCAGGTTAATAACCTGACTTTTTTTATTTGCTAACAATTCGCTAATTTAATACCAAGAAAATTAGTTTATTAAAAATTTCCGGTAAATAAAGGATAAAATATCTATAAAGAATTAAAGCATTAGTATTGAGCAGGAACAATATACAAAGATTAATAATAATGCAGGAAATATGCTTATTTTAGAGAAGTTACCATATATCTTTTAGAATACTTTAAAAATCTACTAAATATTAAACAAGCTTCAAATATAGACTAGAGGGTGTTTAGAATGTCAAATAACAAAAAAATTGATTTTGAGTTTGTAATAAATAGTATATCTGAAGGTGTATTCACTGTAGACCATGAGTTTAACGTCACTACCTTTAACTATGCTGCTGAGAATATTACAGGATTTAAAAGAGATGAAGCACTTGGAAAAAAGTGTTATGATATTTTTAAGAGTTCCCACTGTAATTCAGAAAGCTGCCTGCTGCATATGGCTGTATGTAAAGGGGAGAAAGGGTATTCTACAGATGTAGTAATCAATTGTAGGGGGAAGCTAATACCTATAGATATATCTGTCATGCCTCTGTTTTGTGACAAGGGAAACGTAATAGGTGGAGTACAGATATTTTCTGATCAAAGCAAAATTCTAGGTTTATACCAACAGCTAACAAAAAGCTATAGTTTTCAAAACATTATAGGAAAAAATAAAAAGATGCAGGAAATCTATGAAATGATTCAAGCAGTAGCCCCTTATCGCTCCAGTGTGCTTATTATCGGTGAAAGTGGCACAGGGAAAGAATTAGTGGCTCGTGCTATTCACTTTTTAAGTGACCGCAGATACAAGCCTTTTATAAAGGTTAACTGTGCTGCCTTGTCTCCTACACTTTTAGAATCTGAATTCTTTGGTCACGAAAAAGGTGCTTTTACTGGAGCAGCTTTCACGCATCAAGGTCGTTTTGAATTAGCAGAAAATGGAACTATTTTTTTAGATGAAATAGCAGAAATTCCATTATCCTTACAGGCAAAGCTGCTAAGAGTATTACAGGAAGGGGAATTTGAAAGAGTAGGGGGCAAAAAAACCCTAAAACATGATATCCGGGTTATAGCTGCCACCAATAAAGACCTTCTTCATGAAGTTAATGAGGGCAGATTCAGGCAGGACCTTTATTACAGATTAAATGTATTTCCGATTAAACTGCCTTCATTAAATGAAAGAACAGAAGATATACCATTGTTAATAGAACACTTTATACAAAAATTTAATTCCTATTTCAAGAAATCCAAAAAGGGTGTTTCACGAGATGCCATGAAGTTTTTGCTGCACTACAGTTTCCCTGGAAATGTACGAGAATTAGAAAATGCAGTAGAATATGCCTTTATTAAGGGCAAGGGTGATTTTATCATGTTTGAAGATTTACCCCCTGATATGATATGGCCAGATAAAGAAAGTAATCCTTTTTCTAAATTAGAAGACATAGAAAAGTATCATATCCAAAGAATACTTAATCAGACCGGCGGAAACAAGCATGATGCTGCCAATCTGTTAGGTATAACACGCAAGACCCTTTATAATAAGATAAAAAAGTATAATCTGTAATGGTTGAAAATGAGTAAATATTACAACGTTTTCGGGTAATTTTTACTCGTCAGTAAGCTCGAAAATATTTATAGTATCACTTCAAAGCTTTGTGCAGCAAGGCTTGAAGTGATACTTTTTTTTTGGCAAGTATTTTGCTATTTAGTATTAGTAAATTCATTGGAAGATAACTCGTGGTCATAAATCATAGTAGTTAACGTAGTCAACGTAGGTATATTTAACGTGGACTACACTCAAAACTCGTGATGTATAGTCAAGGTAGTTAACGTAGCCGACGTTAAGAAAAAATGCTATTGTTGTTCATGCAACTAAAGAAAGGAGCATGAACAATGAAAATAGTAAAACTAAAGACAGTGGATGGAAGGATCAGATACTATCTGGCTTATGACACAGGAGCACCGGTGTCGCCAGTGCTGAAATATCTGAAGTTCAAAGACAATACTGGATATGCAAGAAACACGCTCAGGATGCACTGCATCCACTTGAAACACTTTTTCACTTATCTTGGAGAAGCCGGAAAGGATTATGAGCAGGTAAATATTGATGACCTTGCGGGATTTCTGGCATGGCTTAAAAACCCCGATATCCTAAAGAAAGTAGTCCCTATTCGATTTGAGCCAGAGCATCAGCCACAGACAATCAATGCAATGGTAGACACGATTGTTATGTTTTACGACTATCTTCTCCGACATGAAGGCATGGAAAACCAGCTATCAGAAAAACTAGCGAAGTTTGTTAGGGATCCAGGCAGAAATTACAGGAGTTTCCTACATGGAATAGCGGAGAACAGGAGGATAAAAAGCCATATCCTAAAGCTGCCGGTACCAAGGATGCAGCTCCGAACCATTAGCAAGGAAAATGCCACAGTACTTCTCAATTCCTGCACAAACTTAAGAGACTACCTCCTGCTGTATCTACTGTTTGAGACAGGAATGCGGATTGGTGAAGCCCTTTCCCTATGGCTTGAAGATTTCGATATGGCAGGACTGACCATTACTCTGCATGATAGGGGAGAACTGGAGAACCAGGCAGAGATCAAGACAGTATCAAGCCCACGAAGGCTAGATTGTACACAGGAATTGATGGATTTATTCACAGAGTATATCTGTGAGCACCATACCGCTGAAATCCATACCAATCATGTATTCCTCAAACTTAAGGGAGCCATGAAAGGAAGCGCAATGGATTACACAGATGTGGATAATCTCTTTCGAAGTCTGCGCAAAAAGACCAGCATCAGAGTGACGCCTCATATGTTTCGCCACACATCGCTTAGCCTGCTTTATTCGGCGGGATGGGAACCGGAAATGCTCAAGCACCGTGCAGGACATAAAAACATTTACACAACATTAGATACCTATGTCCATCCTTCAGAAGAGGAAGTGGCAGAAGCGTTTAGGAAAGTAACAGAGAGCCTCAAAATCCCCTCCATGGGAAGGGAGGCTGGTCAGTAATGAAAACAGCAACTCGTACCCAATATGAGTTATTTGATGAAAGATACTATCGGATGATTCAATATCTGTCATCAGAAGGAGATTACTGGAAAGATAATGATAGATGGTACATGGATGCCGAAAGTTTCAAGGAGGCTTTAATACCCGTGATAAAGTCAGGTCACTGGCTTCTTTGTGACTTCAGTTCATACAAAAATGAGCGATTAAAAGTAGAAATGAAATACTTCCTACTCTACTCTATGAAGGATGGGATTATCGAAGCTATCAGTGTCTATAAGAACTACCGGCAGGCGATAGCAAACATAGGAAAACTGCTGTCATCAATAAGGAATGTAACAAGCTTTAATGGGCTGAACACTTATGACAGGGAATTAGAAAATGCAGGACTGAATGACACAGAAAGCTACAGATATCTGCAATTAAAGCATGGAGCTGCCAAGTTCATCACGGATTACTATGGTGACCGTGATGAGCTAGAAAAGGATGTCTGGCGTGCCGCCCGTATTCCAGGCACAAAAGTATCAGCGGCAGGAAAACGCGAGAAGGTCAGCATAAGCTTCGAGAATATACCAACCTATTACCGTGAAATGACAAAGCGCTTTATGAGCCGCCTTGTCATCAAACGAAGCTGGTCCTATTGCACAGAAATGATGATGTATATCCGATACTTTTTTAGGACTTTTTATGCCCATAGATATACAGATGGCTTCCTTGAGAGACTTGCAAGGCAGGACATTGAAAAATACTTAGGCTGGGTTGCCGGTGACTATGAAGGTAAAAACGCTACATTTCGCAGCAAGGCAGTCTCGTTTATCCGGCAGTTTATTGACTATATACAGCTTGCTGAGTACCCACAAGCACCGAAGAAGGATGTAAACCGACTGATATTTGAAGATGATATACCAAAGCGTGAGCGGTCAGCAGATACCATGGGAAAAGTAAAATATGTGCCAGAACCAATCAGATGGCAACTAGATGTCTGCATTGGCGAGATAGAACCTGTAGAAATGATGCCAGTATATGTCCTGCTCCGGGAGACAGGATGGCGTGGGACAGATGTTCTGAACCTCAGATATGACAGTTGTCTAGAGCATCTGTGGAATAGCCATGACAAAGAATACATTCCTTATCTGTGTGCAGAGATCACAAAGACAGGGATACCACTTTTAAAGATTCCAATCCGTAAAGAAGTAGCAGATATGGT
This sequence comes from Desulfitibacter alkalitolerans DSM 16504, assembly GCF_000620305.1. Lineage (NCBI taxonomy): Bacteria > Bacillati > Bacillota > Clostridia > Neomoorellales > Desulfitibacteraceae > Desulfitibacter > Desulfitibacter alkalitolerans. The sequence continues at coordinate 92,665 of NZ_KK211100.1, forward strand.
AAAAAAGATTGTGGATGATGCAGTGAAGCGCAGCACAGATGACAATAATCCAGATAAATACCTGTTCAATACCTATGAAGGGCGCTGTAAAGGGCTTCCATTAAGCAAACCAGCATTCTCAGCAGCCGTACAGCAATTGATAGACAAGAAAGGAATCCTTGACGGGGATGAAAAGCCATACCATTTCAAGGCTCATGCCCTAAGACATACGAGGGCATTAGAATATACAGAGCAGGGAATGCCCATAGGAATCATTCAGCAGATTCTAGGACATTGCAGCCTTCAAATGACGTTGCACTATTCGAAGGTCACTGAAAACATGCTGTATAGGAAATGGAAAGAGACAGAGAAACTAAACCTTCTGCATCTTGAAAGTACGCCGCCTAATGGGCATAAGGAAAAGCTAAAAGAAGAAATCCGATATGAATTTATCCGCAAGAATCTGGATGCTGTGAGAGTCCCATTCGGATTGTGCTTTAAACCAGCAAAACTGCCATGCCGCCAACAGATAAACCAATGCCTTGACTGTGCTAACTTCTGTACTAGCCGTGACAATATTGCAGAGTATGAGAAAGAGATTGAAAAAGTGAAAGAGCATCTAAAAATCAGCAAAACACTTGGGAGAAGCGAATGGGAAGAAAAGAACCGGAATTATCTTGAAATCCTTGAAAAGATGCTCTCACGAATCCAGAAGGAAGGGCTGATCCATAAAAATGGCATTCATCGGGAGGAGTGTGATGGCTGATAAAATGAAAGGATTACTCGAAAGCGATAGAAAAAGAACACAAGAAGCAAAAGCAAAGGCACTGGTTGCAATCAACCAGTTGGTTGTATCTGGGAAGAAAGTGAATTTTAATAGTGTCTATAGGTATAGTGGTATTTCAAAAAGCTTTTTATATGAAGATGTGGATATACGAAAAAGAATTGAAGAACAACGGGCATGTGATGTGAATAACGAAATGAACAAACGTGCTAAATATGACAAAACATCGCGTTCAAAGGACGTGATTATTGAAACAAAAGATAAGCGCATAGCAAAACTGGAAGAAGAAAATCGGAAGCTTCGCATAGAACTGGAACATCTTCGAGGGTTGCTATATGAATAAAAAAGTACGTTGACTACATGTAGTCGACGATATAATACCGTAGTTTCGGGGCTTTCTGCCCCGTGACCACGAGTTTTTTCTAGGAGGAGGGACAGTATGACAACTTTAATTAAGGATGGCTTTCTTTTAAATCCCGCAGACTGGAACAAGGATATTGCAAAAAAGTTAGCTGAATACGATGGTATTAATTTTTTAACTGATCAACACTGGAAAGTGATTTTTTACATTCGAGACTATTACAACGATTTTCAAAGTGTACCGCCCGTATTTAAAATCTGTTCAGCTACAGGTCTAACAACAATGGAAATATGCAGCCTATTTTCAAAGGATACTATTAGAAGTGCATGCAGGATTGCAGGACTGCCACGTACTACAAAAAATTTTATTAATTTTAATGTGAGGGGGTTTGGAGTATGAGAGGAGGTCTAAATTTTTTTTCATCTAGTTTGGCAAAGAGGAAGTTCATGATCAAGGGTCCAGCCTGTGTCAAAGACGAACAAATCTGGGAGCAGCTTGTACACGAGGTCCTAACTCATTTAGAGAAGGTTAAAAGAGTAACTGACGAGCATTATATTGTTATGGGGCATGTTAGAAAGTACTACTTAGAGAAAGGCCGTGCACCTTCTATTTTTGAAATCTGTACACTAACTGGTTTTTCTATGAAGCAATTTCTTGAGTTGTTTCCAGACTGGCCGCATACATTATTTAACATTGATTTTATAGTCTGTACAGTGTTAGATCTTCCATTATGGAACACAGAAATATAAAAGTTATTGCCAAGTACAATTCATCTGAAGGGGGTCATGCAAGTTGTTGCTATTAATTTTTATTTACATTTCCATATTGGCTTTTATCTTGACTTCTTTATCTGTTGCCATAAGGTTTTCTAAAATGCCAATGCACAGTAGGTGGGAACTTTATCCTGTCCCAAAAGAAAAAGGCAGGAGTGAATATGGTGGATCATATTACGAGGAATTAAAATGGTATGAAAAACCCAGAGAGATTTCACTATTTGGAGAATTAAAGGAAATGCTTAAAGAAATGCTTTTCATCAAAAACCTTTTTGTTAATCAAAGACAGTTATGGTGGTTATCTTATGCCCTTCATCTAGGAATTTATTTACTTGGGTTGTGGACTGTTATGTTATTGGTAGGTGCTGTAACAGAAGTTGCAGGTATGACAATAATTTCAGATGAGGGTGTAACTTCCCATTGGTGGGCTGGCTTGGTTTATTATGTGACTTTATTTGCAGGGGCCATGGGAGCTGTATTAACTGCATTAGGTTCGGGAGGCTTATTGCTTAGAAGGGTTACCATGGAGTCCATGAAGAAGTATACAACTGGCCAGGACTATTTTAATTTACTTTTTATTATTATTGTTTTAGTAACCGGACTAGTAGTCTGGGCTTCTGAACCCACTTTTAGTTATGGAAGAGAAATAATGAAGGGACTGCTAACCTTCAGCCCAATTTCAGCAGATGGTCCTTTGACCCTGCACATTATTCTATTAGGCTTGCTTCTTATTTATATCCCCAAAAGCAAGATGAGCCACTATGTTGCAAAGTACTTTACTTTCCACAAGGTTCTCTGGGAAAATGAACCCAATTTACCGGGAAGTGAAATTGATCAAAAGATCAAGGAAGCTGCAGGCATTAAATCTGGAAAAACCTGGGCAGCTCCTCATTTTCAAGCTGGTGGACCAGTGTCAAAGGATCAATAAACAATAATTTATTGGGATGGAGGAGAGCTAATGATAAAGGGAAAAGATTTGAAACCACAGGATATGGGGAAACCTCATGAGCAGTTAACAAAACTTGAAAAGCTCATGGACTTACCAGCACCATATGATAAACCTGGAATGGAACCTTCACTTACCGAACCTAAAGATGCCTGGAAAGAAAAGTTTTGTGCATCCCTGGATGGGTATATTGGTATAGATACTTTGACAAGGCCTACAACAAAAGAGGAAGAGGAAGAGCAGGTTGAAATGTTTTTAAGCGGCCTGGAAAAAATATTTTCTGATGAAACCAACAGAAATTTTATCCAGCCACTGTTGCTTTCTTTTGAATACTGCGCTAAATGTAATACCTGTTCAGAAGCATGTCATGTTTTCCAGGCTAGCGGTCAAAATGAATTATACAGGCCAATTTTCCGTTCGGAGGTTTTAAGAAGAATTGCCAGGAAACATTTCAAAAAAGGTAGTGGTATTGTTGAGAAATTTATTGGCGCCGATATAGATATTAACTGGGAGACAATTGCAAGGCTTGGCGAATTGGCATACAGGTGCAATCTCTGCAGAAGATGCGCACAAACCTGTCCTTTAGGCTTGGATAATGCATTATTAGCTAGAGAGATTAGAAAAATATTCAGCCAGGAAATGGGTATAGCACCCAGGCCTTTGCATGAAAAAGGAACTGTGCTTCAACTGAAAACCGGTTCTTCTACAGGTATAACCAAGCCGGCCCTTTTGGATAATATAGAGTTTATTGAAGAGGATATTGAAGAGAAAACAGGAAAAAAAATAAAAATACCAATTGACAAAAAAGGTGCTGATATACTTTTAACCCACAACGCTGGGGAGTTTATGGCCTGGCCGGAAAACCCCGCTGCCTTTGCAATTCTCTTTGAAGATGCAGGTTTGGACTGGACTTTAAGCAGTGACCTGCTGGGTTATGATAATGTAAATTATGGTATTTGGTATGATGATTCCCAGGCGAAAAAGATTGCTTTGCAGCAGTTTAAGGTTGCTAGAGATTTAGGTGTAAAAAGAATTGTTCTAGGTGAATGCGGCCATGCTCACAAAGCTGCGGCTGTTAGTGCAGATAGACTTTTTACAGGGGAGGACTATATACCTAAGGAAAGCTTTTTGCCTTTGCTTTGGGATTTAATAAAGAATAACAAGCTTAAGCTTGACCCAAGTAAAAATAACTTTCCAGTTACCATGCATGACCCTTGTAATGTTGTTCGGATGATGGGAATTGTCCAGCCTCAAAGAGATATTATCAAGGCAGTTTCTCCTCAATTCAGGGAAATGACTCCTCATGGTGTTCACAACTATTGCTGTGGTGGCGGTAGTGGATTTGCTATAATGAAATCCATGAATTTTTCAGAATTCAGGGAGAAGGTCAGTACACGTATGAAGTTTAAACAAATTCTCGATGCCTTCCAGGATACCATAGAGGATCCGACAATTCCTAAATATGTATGTGCTCCATGTTCTAATTGTAAGGGTGCAATTAGGGATATCTTGAAATTCTACAAAGTAACAGAAAAGTTTAATGTTCACTATGGTGGACTGGTTGAGCTCGTGGTAAATGCCCTTGTTGATATAGAAAAGCCCTTTTTAGACTTCTTGAGAGATGATTAAAAAAATAAGCTTGCTGGTAGGTTAATTTTTATTAAGTCTATATTAATTAAAAAGAGGGGAGCTTAAAATTCTAATCTCAGAATTTAAAAAAACAAGCTCCCCCTAAAATTTCTTTTTTAGTTTACATAATATCTATTATCGGAAGTAATTATAATTATTTGAAGTATTACATTTAAAATACGAAAAGAACCATGTATCAAATGGTTCCTCTCATAATTGGTATATTTAGTTAAGTGGTATTTTTAGCTGTTGTCCGGTATATATCATGGATTTCTTTATATTATTTAGTTTTTCAATTTCATAAATTGCTTTGCGAATGTCTTTTCCAGTAGTGTGTTTTTGTGCTATATTCCATAAGGTGTCTCCATCTTTAACAATAATAGTTATGAAGTCATCCTGATTAGCAGCACTAACTGTTTGAAATGATGTAATAAAAAGCCCTAATATTATGATTGTAGTGAATAAAACAAATATCAGCCTAGCCTTTTTTATCTTCAACATAATCTCCCTCCAAATCAAACGCCTGTTCTGTATTTATTATATCAGAACATAGGTTCTGTTTGCAATGCCTGATTCGAAATTTTTCGAACAAATGTTTTACATATAACAAAAATATGATATAATTACCAATATAAAACTATTTAAAGGTGATGAATATGTTTGAAGATTTAAGCTCACGTCAGATACAAATATTAAATTTTATTAAATCTGAGCTGCTCAGCAAGGGTTATCCCCCATCTGTTAGAGAGATTGGCAAGGCAGTTGGCCTCAGCAGCAGCTCTACTGTTCATGCTCACTTAGCACATCTTGAATCCAAGGGCTACATCCGTAGAGACCCTACAAAACCTAGAGCAATAGAAATACTTGATGGCTACAACAGCGATTTTCCAAAAAAAGAAATAGCTAATATACCTGTTATTGGTAAAATCACTGCAGGTGAACCTATTTTAGCTGTGGAAAATATCCAGGATACCTTTCCAATTCCAGTTGATTTCTTAGGAAATGGTGAGTTTTTTATACTTACTGTGTCAGGAGACAGTATGATTGAAGCAGGCATAAATGACGGAGACTATGTTATTATTAGAAAACAAAACCACTGCCAGAATGGGGATATTGTTGCTGCTCTCCTTGAAGACGAAGCCACAATAAAAAGGTTCTATAAAGAAAAGGACTGGATTAGACTCCAGCCGGAAAATAGTTCTATGGATCCAATAATAGCTTCAGACGTAGTAATTATTGGAAAGCTTGTTGGTTTATACAGAAAAATATATTAAGATTATTTTTATTGTAAAAGAAATTGTCATTGCTATGCCTATAACAAATCTAAAAGCTATTCCACTTAGAAAACCCAGGACGATGCCAAGGGTTACTTTTAGTGCTTCATTGAGGCTTTTCCCTTTGAACATTTCAGTAAAAATGACAGCTACAGCGGGACCAATAATAAGTCCAGGCAGGCCTAAAGTGAAAAAGCCAAACACCAGCCCTACTACCATGGACAGTATGCTTAGTTTACTTGCACCATATTTTTTTGCACCTACCATGCTTCCTAATATATCAACAAATGTTCCAATAATAGTTAACAAGACCATTGTTGTTAGGAAGCTATAGCCCAGCACATCAAATCCAATGTGCCAGCCATAGATGATGATTCCCATTAGCACCAGTATCAATCCTGGTAAAGCAGGCAAAATGGTGCCTATTACACCTACTATCATTAACAGATAACTTATTGCAATTATTATTGCATCCAATAGTCTTACCCCCAAATGCTTTAAGAACTGATTATTATAATCCTAATTCCTCAGCTGCCTTCAATAATACAATTTTTCCATGTTCCGCTACTAAACTACCCTGTAAATATACTACATAGGGTTCCTTTAAGGGTGCATCTGCGGACAACTCTATTGATGCCCCTTGTACAAAGGTTCCTGCTGCCATAATTACCTTACTTTCATAGCCTGGCAAATTCCCTGGTTGCGGAGTAACAATTGAATCTACAGGGGAGTATTTTTGAATGGCCTTGCAAAACTGCAAAAGTTTTTTTTCATTATCTAGTACTATAGCCTGTATTATGTCACCCCTTGTTTCCTGACAGGTTGGCGAAACCTTATAGCCCAAATCTGAAAACAACTTCGCTGCAAATACTGCCGTTTCTAATGCTTGGACAACAATCATTGGAGCCATAAAAACCCCTTGAAATAAAAGACGTTTGTCCAACGAACTGGAACCTATTTCTTTTCCAAGTCCCGGAGCAGTTAAATAGGAAACAGCCCGATCTATTAACTCCTTTTTGCCTACTAAATAGCCTCCTGAAGGTGCTAAGCCTCCCCCTGGATTTTTGATCAAAGAACCAGCTGCAATATCAGCACCAACCTCACTAGGTTCCATTCTCTCAACAAACTCTCCATAACAATTATCCACAACAATATATGTGTCCTCTGACATTTCCTTGATGTAATCTACGAGCATTTTAATCTTTTTTATTGTCAAGGCATCCCTTAAAGCGTATCCCCGTGACCTCTGAATAAAAATAGCCCTGGGGTGGTGTTTTTTTATATACTTATCAAGAAGTTTTAAGTCATTATTAACCTCAAAGGGTATTTGGTGACATTCAATACCTTGATTTATCAAAGATAATGGATCCTTACCACTAAAACCTATTACCTTTTGCAAGGTATCATAAGGCTTGCCAATGGTTAGCAAACAATCACCTTTATCTAGAGCACTCTTTAATGACAGGTATATTGCATGGGTTCCTGAGATTATATTTGGTCTAACAAGGGCATCTTCAGTTTTAAATATATGAGCAAATACCCTTTCTAGAGCATCCCTTCCAGTATCACCATATCCATAACCAGTAGATGGGTTAAAATGAAAATCGCTTATGTTGTTACTTAAAAAAGCCTCCAATACCTTTTCCTGGTTATAGGACATTAGACTTTTAAAATTTGCTGTTACATCATTAGTATTTCTTTCAATTTCTGCTTTGATTTCCTGAAGCTTTTCATCTAATAACATTAACTTTAGGTCCTCCGTATGTATTTATGTTTATTTTACTTTTTTTAAGTAGTTTTCTATACCTAAAGTATAATCTATGTCTTCACAAATGTCCTTTGCATTTATTATTAATAGATCATCCCGTGATAAAGTATTTTTTTCTACTAGTCTATAGGCCTGTTTTCTAATTGATTTTTCAACAATATTCCTTACCATTCGTGCATTACCTACCTGTGCATGGCCAGTTGCTATATATCTCTTTAAAATGGATTCTAGCTTCATCCTTGCATCAATGGAAAAATAATAGTCCCTATGAATGAGCATTTTTTCAGCTATTTCAACAAGCTCCTCTAATGAATAATCAGGAAAATCAATATGAATGGGAAATCTTGAGCGCAGACCTGGATTGGTACGTATTAATTTTTCCATCTCATCCTTGTACCCAGCTAATATAAGTATTAAATTATCTTTATTATCTTCCATTCCCTTAACTAAACAGTCTATGGCCTCTCTTCCAAAATCCTTCTCTCCCCCCCTGGCCAGGGAATAAGCCTCATCTACAAAAAGAATGCCTCCAAGAGCCTTTTTGATGCTTTCTCTAGCCCGCATTGCTGTGTGACCAATATATTCTCCTACCAGGTCTGCTCTTTCCACCTCAACCAGGTGTCCTTTGCTGAGTATGCCAATTTCCTTAAAGAAATTACCTAATATACGAGCAACAGTAGTTTTACCTGTACCAGGGTTACCTTTAAAAACCATATGGAGAACCATTGGGTCGTTGGTAAGTTTTTCTTTAGCCCTTGCCCTTTGAACCAATACATACGCCCTTAACTCTTTTATAAGCTGCTTAACTTCATTTAGACCAATTAATGCTTCTAGTTCCTTTAGAGCATTATAGCCTTCAGCAAAAGCTGCTGTGTTTCTGGTTTTATTGCTGTAGGAAATAGAATTAGCTGAATTGTTTTTTGTGGAGCTTGTGCTAGCATTTTTATTTATGGCAGGTGTTTCATATTGATATTTGGCTCCTTGCTTGTTAAAGTTAAATTTAACCTCCATTGATTTCACCCCCTGCAGTTGAACAAAAATGTGGGTCATAATGCACATAGTATTATATGTTTCCCTACAGAAAGTGTTAATGGTATATTTTAGGTGATTATGCAAAAAACACTCTCTATAAGAGAGTGCATGAATTATGAAATTAACGGGTTTCCTTTGCCTCGGCAGATAAATTTACTGCCTTGCTGGGTACAAGGGTTGATATTGCATGCTTGTAAATCATTTGTTGTTTACCATCCACATCTAATAATACTGTAAAATTATCAAAACCCTTCACCAATCCCTTTATTTGAAATCCATTAACTAAAAATATGGTTAATGGAATATTATCCTTTCTAACTTGATTTAAAAATCCATCCTGCAGATTAATTTGAACTTTTGACATTTCGTTCCCTCCGATATCTTTTTATATTAATTATTTCCTTATTCAACACTATATATTAATATTCCTGCCAATCTCTGCCTTTATTTCATTAATAATATTTAGTGGATTATTTATGTCAACCTCAAACCATTTAATCCTATCATCTCTCCTAAACCAGGTAAGCTGTCTTTTTGCAAATCTTCTAGTATCCCTTTTTATAATTTCTATGGTTTCTTTAAGTGAACGCTTTTTAGAGAGATATTCTACAACCTGTTTGTAGCCAATGGCCTGCATGCTTGTATTTGTGGGCTTTACACCTGCTTTTAATAGATTTTCTACTTCTTCTATAAGACCTTCTTGAATCATGGTATCTACCCTTTGATTAATTCTTTCATAAAGAATGGTCCTTGGGATATTTAAGCCAATCATAACTAGTGGACTAAATAGACTGTATTTGTAACCAGCTACCATGCTGCTAGAGATTGGTTTTCCAGTGGTTTTAAAATATTCTAGAGCCCTAACTATTCTTTTTGTATCATTTGGGTGTATTCTTTCTGCGCTGTCTGCATCTATTTCTTTTAATTCTTTATATAATTTAAAGGTGCCATTTTCCTGGGCAATCTGCAGCAAAGCAAGCCGTGTTACATGGTTGACATTTACTTGAAAATCATACTCATCTATTACAGCCCTTACATATAGACCTGTTCCACCTAAAAGTATAGGTATTTTATCTGATTTGTTAATTTCATTAATGCAGTTTCGTGCATCTTCTTGAAAATCAGCAACAGAGTAATCTTTTTGTGGGGGTATTATGTCAATCATATGGTGCTTTACTTTTATGTTGTTAGTTCCAAACATTTCATGTTCTTTAATCTTAGCAGTACCAATATCCATCCCCTTGTATACCTGCATGGAATCTCCAGATACAATTTCTCCCTTAATCTGTGATGCCAATTCTACACCAATTTTTGATTTTCCTACTGCAGTTGGCCCTACAATAACTATTAATTTATTACCCATTACAAACACCAGTCCTATCTATGAAACCGCTTGATTAGTTCCTCATCAGTTATGTGAACTGTAGTTGGTCTTCCATGTGGACAAGTATATGGAACATCTGTTTTTGACAACTTTTCTAAAAGAGATTCCATTTCATCCTTTGAAAGAATTTTTTTTGCAGTAATAGCTGCCTTACAAGCTACCATTTTGATAAGTCTGGCCCATGAAGGCTTCTCATTTTGCTTCAAGTAATTATCCAACATATCTTTAATTACACTTACACCTGCTCCTGACTCCAAGCCCACGGGCACCCCTCTAAGCAAAAAGGTATTATCTCCAAAGTATTCCAATGTAAAGCCTGCATTTTGCAATAATAACATATTTTCAAGTAAAAAATCCTTTTCAGCTGGAGTTAAATCAATGACTTGAGAATGCAACAGCAGTTGGCTTTTAATACTATCTTTATCCCTGGCATGTTTTAAACTGTCATAATGAATTCTTTCGTGAGCAGCATGCTGATCAATAAGATAAAAGCCCTTTTGCTGACCATCAACAGCAATTATATAGCTTCCATCAATCTGTTCTAAAGGCTTTAACTTCGGATAACTAACTTTTAAGGTAATATCATTACTCTCATTGCTATTTTCAACTAGATTTTTAGTACAAGGGGGAGTTTCTTCATTAATTTCATTAATCTCGTTATTTCTATATTCATTATATGCAATTTTAGTTTCTCTTATCTTATTAAAGTCCAATTCAGTTGAATTTTTTTCCTTATAGTTCTTTTCATCAGCTTTTATTCCAATTGTTTCCCAATTAAATTCAACCTGCCTGCCAATTTCTTTAAAGGTATTTCTTTGTATTTTTGGCTTCTGAACAAATATGGAATCCAGACTCATTAATGCAGATCTTAGTGCTCTCAACACAAAATCTTCAACAAGCTCATCATTATCAAATTTTATTTGTTTTTTTGTTGGATGTACATTAACATCTACAATATGGTAAGGAATGTTTAAGCTCAATATGTATATAGGGTATCTTTCAGAAGGTATCAGGGTAGTATAGGCCTTGGTTACAGCCCTGTTAATTATAGTTGAATAAACCCATCTTTTGTTAACAAAAAGATACTGATTATGATTACCAGACCTGGTGTATTGAGGTTTGGAGATATATCCCCCTATATTTAAACCCTCATCATTATCAAAGTTGCCATGTTTAACAGGAATAAGATTTTTAAACAAGTCAATACCTAATACATTAACAATATTATTTTCTAATACTCCCTTTCCTGCCGACTGAAATATGAGCTTTTTATTATGGGAATATTTAAAGCTGATATGGGGGTTTCCCAAGGCCATTGCTGCCACCACATGGGCTACATACCCAGCTTCTTTTGTAATAGATTTTAATTGTTTTTTACGTGGGGAAACATTAAAAAATAAATCTTTAACAGCTATGCAGGTTCCTGTATTGCAGGCCGTCTCTTCAAAGAGTACATCCAGCCCCCCTTCAATAATATATCTGCTTCCAAGGTGATCCTCAGCTGTCCTGGTTACAACTGTAACTCTAGATACAGAAGCAATACTTGGCAGGGCCTCCCCTCTAAATCCATAGGTCTTTATACTAAAAAGATCATCAGCCATCCTTATTTTACTAGTGGCATGTCTTTTAAATGCCACTTTAATCTGGTCTCCAGGAATACCCTGTCCATCATCAGTAACAATAATTTCATTTATTCCTCCCTGGAAAATTTCAACACTAATATTTTTTGCCCCTGCATCTATAGCGTTTTCTATTAATTCTTTAACAACAGATGCAGGCCTTTCTATTACCTCTCCAGCTGCAATTTTATTTGCGGTGGCTGCATCAAGTATTCTTATTTGGCAAAGAGACATACGATTTATTTATCCCCCCTTTTTAATCGTATTTCATTTTGGAATTGTGCCAGTTTATTGAGAGCTTCCATGGGAGTCATATTCCACAGGTCTAACCCATCAATTTCCTCCTCAATGACACTTGACCTCACCTTGTCCTTATCATAATCTACTTCCACTTTACCTAGCTCTGCTTTTCCAATGAAACTTGCTGACAAAAATGTAGAATCCTTTTCAAGGCTGTGCAGTATTTTTCTAGCCTTTGCTAATAAATCTGCTGGCAGGCCTGCAAGTCGTGCAACTTGGATACCATAGCTTTTATCTGTACTGCCCTCATAAACCTTATGCAAAAAGGTTATTTCATCACCCTTTTCAACTACTCCAACATTATAGTTTTTAATGCCCTCATGGTCTTCCTGGAGCCTTGTAAGCTCATGATAATGTGTGGCAAATAGGGTCTTGGCACGGATATTTGTATGAATAAATTCAGAGATTGCCCAGGCAAGGCTGACTCCATCATAGGTGCTTGTCCCTCTTCCAACTTCATCCAATATAATTAAGCTATCCTTGGTAGCATATTTGAGGATATTTGCTACCTCCTGCATCTCCACCATAAATGTGCTTTGCCCTTGTGCTAGATTGTCACTTGATCCTATTCTGGTAAATATTCTATCTACAACTCCAATTTCAGCCTCGTCAGCAGGAATAAAGCTCCCCATTTGGGCCATTAAAACAAGAACGGCATTTTGTCTTAAATATGTGCTTTTGCCAGCCATATTTGGTCCAGTAATTACCATAAGCCTGTTTGCATCATTCATATCAATATCATTAGGAACAAAAAGATGTCCCAGTGACTTTTCCACTACTGGATGTCTTCCATTTATTATTTTAAGGTTATTGCTTTCCAGTATTTTAGGTCTAATATAATTATTTTTCTCTGCTGTAACAGATAGGCTGGCAAACACGTCTAATCTAGCTAGCAGATTTGCATTATTTTTTATTTCCTGAACATGGAGGTTTACCTTTTCACGGACATCCTGAAATAGTCTATATTCCAGTTCATACAGTTTCTCTTCAGCATCTAAAATAAGGTTTTCCAGTTCCTTTAACTTTGGTGTTATATAACGTTCACAATTTGCCAGGGTTTGTTTGCGCATGTAATGCTCTGGCACTTGACTAAGATTTGCATTTGTAACTTCTATGTAGTAACCAAATACCTTGTTATAACCGACCTTAAGTGACTTTATACCTAACCTTTCCCTCTCCTCCATTTCAAGACTAGCTATCCATGTTTTCCCACTGCTTTTAGCTTCTCTTAGCCTATCAACATCAGTATTATATCCAGGTTTAATTATGTTTCCATCTTTAAGTCCAGATGCCGGGCTGTCATCTATACTAACTTTTAACAAGCTTACTAATTCATCTAAAGAATTTAAACCATCTATGATTGTTTTCAAGGGTTTTAAAGATTGGCCTGCAAATAAGTCCCTTATTCTAGGCAACAAGCATAATGAACTCCTTAATGCAACCAAATCCCTTGCGTCTGCACTTCCATATAAAATTTTGGTAATTAGCCTTTCCATATCATAAAGGTTTTTTAAATAATTTCTAAGCTCTTCTCGAATTAAGACATTTTCATTAAAGAAAGCCACCATGTCAAGCCTTGATTCAATTTCTTTAATATCCTTTAGTGGTTGTTCGATCCACTGCCTGAGCACCCTGGCTCCAGCAGCAGTAGTTGTATTATCTATTGCAGACAAAACGGTATTTTCTTTGTTTCCATTAATATTTGTTGTCAATTCAAGATTTCTACGGGTGGCGTAATCTAAAACCATATAAGTTTCAGGAATATAGACCTCTATATTGGACAAATGATCCAATTCAGTTTTTAAATTTGTCTGAAGATATTTATATAACACACCGGCAGCTAACAGGGAAACCCTATTATTATGTAAACCTATGCTGAAAACATGATTGGCAGAAAAGCTGTCCTTTAATAAGTCAAGCATCTTTTCATAATTATAAATACTATTTGATATTGTATAGATATTTGTTTTTTGTCCCATCTTTTTTAAAATTGTTTTCTGCTCAAAGCTATCTGGAACTATACACTCAACAGGATTTAGCTTTGCCACCTCATCAATTAAACTGTCTTCTCCTTTGATTAGAGCCACTTTGAAATCCCCAGTAGATAAATCACAGTATGCCAGGCCATAGTTATCCTGCTTTGAGTAAATGCTTACAATATAGTTGTTTTGATCAGCGGACAGGTATTTTTCATCCAAGATGGTTCCTGGTGAAATAACTCTAACCACCTTACGTTCTACTGGTCCCTTTGAGAGTTTAGGATCCCCCACCTGCTCACATACTGCTACCTTGTAGCCCTGCTGTAAAAGCTTTGGCAGATATGTATCAACAGCATGATAGGGAATTCCACACATGGGGGCTTTTTCTTTAGTTCCTGATTGACGAGCTGTTAATGCAATTCCTAACACCTTTGAGGCCAGTATTGCATCATCATAAAACATTTCATAAAAATCGCCTAATCTATAAAAAAGAATACTATCCATGTATTCTGCCTTTATACTTAGATATTGCTTCATCATGGGTGTCAAATCACTCAAGAAACTTCCCTCCCTTATGTGTAATTATAGCATAGAAATGGACTGTTAAGTACAAAAGCCGCTAATTAGCGACTTTTATTGTCATAGTTCTCCTATTAAGTTCCATGTCTGGGCCTTGGTTATTTTAACATTTATAATTGTTCCAATGAGTGATTGCTCCCCAGAAAAGTTAACAATTTTATTTGTCCTGGTTCTGCCAGTTAACCGACTACTATCTGTCTTGCTAGGACTTTCAACTAGAACCTCCATGTTAGTGCCAACAAGCTTCATGTTTTTTTCTAAGCTGATTTTGTTTTGAACTTCCATTAGCCTATGCAATCTTTCTTTTTTTTCTTCATCTTTTATCTGACACTCCATAGCTGCAGCCGGTGTTCCCCTCCTAGGAGAATAAGCAAAGGTATAAGCAGCGTCAAACCTGACTCTTTCCACAATATCTAATGTGTCCTTAAAATCCTCCTCCCCTTCCCCTGGAAATCCCACAATAATGTCACTAGTTATAGAGTAATTAGGGGAAATACTTTGAATCTTTTCTACCAGGTCCAGGTATTCTTCCCGTGTGTATCCTCTATTCATGGCCTTTAAAATCTTGTTGCTTCCTGCCTGCACCGGAAGATGATAATGCTCACATACCTTTTTGCACCTGGCAATAGTTTCAACCAGCTTATCCGTGAAGTCTCTTGGGTGTGATGTCATGTAGCGTATTCTTTCAAGGCCATCTATCTTATTTACTTCAACTAATAAATCTGCAAAATCTAGATTGCTATTTAGATCTTTGCCATAAGAATTTACATTCTGTCCTAGAAGCATTATTTCTTTATAGCCTTCCTTTACAAGACCACTTATTTCTTCAACTATCTTATCTGGTGTTCTGCTTCTTTCCCTGCCTCTTACATGTGGAACTATGCAGTATGTACAAAAATTATCACAGCCATAACTAATATTTACATAAGCCTTTATTCTATCAATCCGTCGGGAAACATTATTTTCAACAATATCTCCTTCCTTTTCCCATATTTCATAGGCTGGCTCATCTGTGTTTTGTATTTTTAACAACAGGTTGGGTAACTGATGAACATTATACGTACCAAATACTAAATTTACATAAGGGGCTTTGTCCCTGATTCTTTCATACACTTCATCCTGTTGGGTCATGCATCCACAGATGCCAATAATTAATTCTGGTTTTTCCTTCTTTAGTTTGCTTAACTCTCCTAGTTTCCCAAATACCTTTAATTCTGCCTTTTCTCTGACACAGCAGGTGTTTAAAATTATTATATCTGCATCCTTTTCTGCTGAAGCGGGACAATAACCCAGGTTTTCAAGGTACCCTTCCAGCACTTCAGAATCTCTTTCATTCATTTGACAACCATAGGTTAAAATTAAATATTTTTTTCCGGATAAAGACTGATTAATGTGTTCTGTCATCTATAACACCTCATTCACGTTTTTCTCTTTTCTTTTTACCGCGATTACGTGGTGCATTTTTTTTATTTTCAAGTTGTTTAATATGGAATCTTTCTGCTGCTTGTCCAATTAAACCCCCGATTAATCCACCAACTATAGTTAGATAAACTTGATTTGTATCAAAGGTAGCACCAAAAACCACAAGTGCACCAAAAGCTGCACCAATTCCCCCATAGTGCTTTGGATTGATGGCCATTTCCTCATCCCCTTTTCGTTTATATTTCCTCTTTATCAGATTTTTAGTATGAAGAATTTCTCCTTGAAGATAGTGCAAGAAAAAACCCTTGAGACATTTAAAGTCAAGGGTTAATTCCTCAATATGGTTAAAGCTATGCACCAATTTTATATAGTTCTTTTACCTTTTCATGGGATATTCTAACTAATGACTTTTCTTGGTTATGAGTTATTAGTTTTAATGCATCATCCATGGTAAAAAAGCCACCATCGGAGAAACCTTGATCCTTGGATATACTTAAAGCATCTGTTTGAGCTTCCATAATAAACCATGTAATAACATTGCAAACGGGTCTTTGACGCGAATAGGAGAAAAATTCATAACTAGTTTCACCAGCCGAACCAATTATTTGTGCTGCAACACCTGCTTCTTCTTGAACTCTAGCTAATGCAACTTCATCGGCGGTATTACCGTGCCGGATGACTCCCTTGGGAAGGCTCCATTCCCCCTTATCGTTCTTTAGGAGTAAAACCTTATTTTCCCAAAATACCACACCACCGGCACAATGTCTAAAAATCATTGACCCACCCCCAAATATTGTTTGCTTATTATATTCGAGATGTGTGAAATAAGTCCTGCCAAATTTTAATATTATTTTAACCTAAAATTAATCTTCTATGCAGATTAGAACAGTTTTTTTACAACCTTTTCTAACTGTTCCATATTTCTGCATTCAAAAACCATATGACTGTCATTAAAACATTAGTTTCTCCCTTTATATCAACTCCATTATACAATCCCGAAAATCTGCAAAGGTGCCCCTATATGTAGGTTCTATGCTGAATGTATTATTGTCAATTAAATAGTCTTCAACTAAAAAAGTTTTCATCCCTAATCTGGAAGCTACCATATCTTCCTGCATATCATTACCAACCATCAAGCACTCTTCCGGTTTTGCATTGATTTCCTCTAAAATCTGTTCATAGTAATGTAAATGGGGTTTACAATACTTCATATTCTCATAGCTGGTTATTAATTTATATTCATATTCATCAACACCTGCCCAACGTATCCTCTCTTTAATTGCAATCAAGGGAAAGACAGGATTAGTTGCTATAACAGTCCCTACACCCTTGGAATTTAAGTAGTCCAGAACTTCCATGGCATGGGGATTGGGTTTGGAATGAATTTGTAAGCTTTTGAATTCATTTAAATAGAAATCTTCAAATTGTTTTAACATACTTGTTTTGCTTTCAGAGCAGTCTATAAAAAAATGTTCAGTAAATACTTCTTCATTTGTTTTTTCTTCTAGATTTAATATCATTGCTTCTGTTGCTTTTAATAGTTTGGGAACGAAAGCATCTGGTTCAATACAACTAGCCATCTTCTTGCTGAGGACTTTTAAGTAATGATTTATAAAGCTTTCTGTATCCAAAGGTAATAATGTTCCGTCTAAATCAAATAGCACATATTTCATAGCAGTCTCCTTTTAAACTAATTAAATTCTATAATTTGGTGCCTCTTTAGTAATGGTAACATCATGTGGGTGACTTTCATTTAAACCCGCCTGGGTTATTCTGATGAACTTTGCTTTATTTCTTAACTCTTCCAGGTTAGGAGCCCCGCAATATCCCATGCCAGCCCTTAGCCCACCAACTAATTGAAAGACAGTTTCAGAGAGTTGACCTTTAAAGGGAACTCTACCTTCAATTCCTTCTGGGACCAGTTTTTCCTGGCCATGTTGAAAGTATCTATCCCTGCTGCCTGCCTTCATAGCACCTAATGAACCCATGCCACGGTACACTTTAAAGCTTCTGCCTTGATATATTTCTATGTCTCCAGGGCTTTCTTCAGTTCCAGCAAATAAGCTTCCTATCATTACAGTATTTGCTCCAGCTGCCAGAGCTTTCACCACATCACCAGAATACCTTATGCCACCATCTGCTATTACTGGTAAATCATATTTTTTTGCTGCCATATAGCAGTCATAAATTGCTGTCACCTGTGGAACGCCTATGCCTGCTATGACCCTTGTTGTGCAAATTGAACCTGGTCCAACTCCCACTTTGATAGCATCTGCTCCTGCCCTGGCAAGGTCCTCAGTGGCTTCTGCAGTGGCAACATTACCTGCCACCACCTGAAGCTCCGGATACTTTATTTTTATTAGACGAACTGTTTCAACTACTCCCCTAGAGTGGCCATGGGCAGTATCTATAACTATTGCATCAACCTTATGTACTACCAACTCCTGTACTCGCTCATTGGTGTCCCCTCCCACTCCAACAGCTGCTGCAACCCTTAAACGGCCATTGTCATCCTTGGCTGAATTGGGATATTTCTTTGCCTTTTCAATATCTTTTATTGTAATTAGACCCTTTAATTTAAAATCTCTATCAACAATTGGTAATTTCTCAACTTTATATTTTTGAAGAATTGCTTTTGCCTGCAGCAAATCTGTACCTTCTGGGGCTGTAATTAAATTATCCTTTGTCATGGCCTCTTGAATTGGTTTTTGAAAGTCCTGTTCAAATCTAATGTCTCTATTGGTTATTATCCCCAATAATACTCCCTTATCATTAACAATGGGTACCCCAGATATATGGTATTTTTCCATAAGAAAAACAGCCTCGTGGATGGTGTTAAATGGATATAAAAAAATAGGATCAGTTATAACACCATGCTCCGAGCGCTTAACCTTGTCCACTTCTTCGCTTTGCTGGGCAATGGATAGATTTTTATGTATGACACCTATACCGCCTTCCCTTGCCATTGCAATTGCCAACCTGGCTTCAGTAACAGTATCCATACCAGCACTAACAATGGGTATATTTAATTTAATTTCCCTGGTAAAATAAGTAGTAATATCCACGTCCCCAGGCAAAACTTCAGAGGCCTGTGGAATTAATAAAACATCGTCAAAAGCAAGCCCTTCCTTTACTATATTATCCATTTAGTAAATCGCCCTCCTAAAATCTAGTTATTTTATTATTATTCTCACCTGGCCTGTAGCTAAATAGTATCTAAGAAGCTTTTTAATGTATGTTTTAAATACCTTCCTTGAACCTGGCAGCAAGCATAAAAATCCAAATATATCCGTTATAAAACCTGGCGTAAGTAACACCACTCCACCAACTAATACGAAAATACCATCTAGAATAGCTTCTCCAGGCATCTGACCATAGGCTAGAGTGTTTCGCAGTTCCCTAATAACCAAAAATCCCTGGTGCTTGGCTAGGAGAACTCCAAGAAAGCCAGTTATTACTATCATTAATACTGTATACCCTACCCCAATGAGTTGTCCAATTTGCAGGAGCAATACGAGCTCTAAAAGCGGTATTCCTATAAAGATCAACAGTAATTTTGAAAACATTTATTAGCACTTCCCATATATTTTAAAGTATATTTTATCATTTAATCTCAATTAAGACAACTAAATGACCAATAATAAATAGCCTCCTTAAATGGAGGCAACAGCTTATTTGAGAATATATACTTGCCTCTGAAGAGGTATTTTTTCTCCTTTCCAATTGTAACATAGAAAGTATAAGTGCTTTCGGTAAAAAAGATCTTTTGAAATGCTGGATATCTGTATTTTACCATTTATTACATCGCCAAAAGTATATATCCTATTAGTTCTATATTTAGTGTCATCAATGGAATAATTAATGGAAATTACTACCACATTATTATTATAATCAATGTCCTTGTTATAGTAATCAATATTATAATATTTAGTATAGCTATTCAACTCTGACTGGGTCTGAATCATTCTTACATCAATACGGTTATTATATATCCTCTCATTTAAGATTTCTTCATATAGTATTCTTCTTCTCAAAGTAATATATTGTACTACAGGATACTCTAAGACCTTGTAATATATATTTCTCCTCTCCATACCGTATATTGCCCCCTCAATACTAATGAATAATAATACAAATTTTCTGACATTATAATATAGGACAGGAAAATTAAATCTAATCCTGCCCAACAATTGAGTGAACGCCATATTTCTCAAAGTGTTCTTTTAGATATCCTATTGTTTTTGTGCTGACTCCAAGCTCTTGTGCCATTTCAGAGTCATTTTTCTTGTCTTTTAGACATTTAATAAAGGCATTAAAGTCTATGCCAACTTCCTCAGTCATTTCCTTTAAACTAGGCTGTAAACTCCATGGAGCTCTAGACACAAAATCATCCTGCAATCACTAAACCTCCTTTCATGTTTACAGCTAGTTTAACCAAATCTATCGTCTTTATGAATAACAGAGTTTTTCCTTAAATCCAGCAGCCTCTTGGCATATCTTGCATTAGCCAGCTTTAACTTTTTGTTTTCTTTGGCTAACTGGCTAATAGTGAGATTTTTCTCTCTTTCAATGTTTTCTATAAGGTTCATTAAAATTCTTCTGCTTACCCTTAACTGGTGGATTTTTTCTTCTAATTCTTCAATTTTCTTTACTAAATAATCCTGTTTAAGATAATCCACTACAGTCCCCCTATTAATGAGAAATCTTAGTATTTTGTATAAGTATATTCGGGTGAAGCAGAATTATTGCTTATTTTAAAAAGGATTTTATTCTATGAACTGCCTCTAATAACAAATCCTCCTCCTGTACAAGAGCTATTCTTACATATCCTTCACCATGTTTCCCAAATGCTGTACCAGGAATAAGTAATACCCCAGCTTCTTCTAAAAGTTGTTCAGCAAAATGTTGGCTTGAACTATGGCCCTGGGGCAATTGAGCCCATAGGAACATAGAAGCTTTTGGTTTATCCACATTCCAGCCTAATGATTTTAAACCACTAATCAATATGTCTCTTCTCCTTTGATATAATACACAGTTATTGGCAACCCATTCTTTATAGTTTTTTAATGCAACTTCTGCTGCATGTTGAATAGGCAGAAAAACCCCATAGTCAATATTAGCCTTAACATTTGTTAAAGCAGTAATTACTTTACTATTACCAACTACAAAGCCAATCCTGCAACCAGCCATATTGAAGGTTTTTGAAAATGAATGAAATTCAACCCCTACATCCTTTGCACCCTCTACTTGCAGAAAGCTTGGGGGCAAAAACCCATCGTAAGCTAACTCCGAATAGGCGTTGTCATGGCAGACAATTATTGAGTTTTCATCTGCAAATCTTACCGTTTCTTTAAAAAATTCTAGAGTTCCAGGAGCAGGAATAGGATTGCCAGGGTAATTTAAAAACATCATCTTGGCCATTTTACATATTTCCTCAGGAATGTCCTCATATTTTGGGAAAAAATTGTTTTCCTGGGTTAAGGCCAATGGATATTTTATTGCATCTGCCAAAATAACACCTGCAGTATAAACTGGATAACCAGGGTCAGGAATCAGGGCAATATCACCAGGGTCTAATATGGCTTGACATACATGAGCCAATCCATCTTGGGAACCCATTAAGACCAACACTTCCTTTTCATGGTCTAACCTGACATTAAATCTATCCAGATACCAATTTGCTATAGCTATACGAAGGCTTTCAGTTCCGTCAGTTAATGGATATCTGTATTCATCATCACCCATGACACTCTCACTAATAGCTTGTCTTATTGCATTTAATGGAGGTCTATCTGGGCTTCCAATTCCAAGGTTGATTACCTTTATACCCTTTTTTGCCTCAACTTGATTCTTTAATGTATTCATATGAGAAAAAATGGATGTTTCCATTCTTTCAATCCTTTTTGAAAACTGCATTAGTTTCTCTCCCTTTTTAGTTTTTGTAGCTGTTTTACTATTGAAAATCCAACTTTAAAATCACCTAATTGTGTTCCCTTAATATCCCCATGAAAATCTGATCCACCAGTAGTGACTAAACCCATTTTATGAGCTTTTAAGGTTAACCAAGTTTTAAATTCTAGTGATTGGTTTGGATACTCAACCTCTACTCCAATGAAACCCTGCTCTAACACATTGATTATTTGTTTTCTATTTCCTAAAAAAATGGGATGAGCCAATACAGGCAGCCCCCTGGCTTTATTAACTATTTCTATTGCTTGTGCAGGTGTTATTTTTTTTCTTGGTACATAAGCTGGTCGACCCTTCACTAGATATTTATCAAAAGCATCCTGAAGGTTCACTCCATATCCTGATTTTACTATTAATTGGGCAATGTGAGGTCTTCCAATTGTACCTTCTTTTGTATAATTCTTTAAGTCTTCATAAAATACATTTACTCCAATTGATTTTAATCTGTTAATTATTTTTTTGCACCTTTCCTCCCTTTCCAACCTCATTTCTTGTAAAAAATCATTAAGACTTTTGCAGTTATGATTTATATAATACCCAAGGACATGAACCTCAGTATTATAATAATCAGTACTTATTTCTATTCCCGGCACAAAGGTAAAACCAGGGTATTTTATAGCTTCTTGAAAAGCTTCCTCCAGGCCTCCAACTGTATCATGATCCGTTATAGAAATTGCCTCTAGACCAAGAGAAACTGCCATTTTAATACATTGGCCAGGCTTTAATGTGCCATCTGATGCTGTTGTATGAACATGTAAGTCAGCTCCCATAATTACCTCCTGGAAGAGTGTTTTTTAAAAGATTAATTATATTGTTTCCCATAATCTTTTCAATCTCCTGGTTATGAAAGCCACTTTTTTTAAGTCCCTTTACTAGATTTGTTAATTTTGAAGAGTCTTCTAGGTTAGCAATTGAAAATTCTGCACCATCAAAGTCTGAGCCTATGCCAACATGCTCTACTCCAACCAATTCACACACATGAGCTATATGTTTGATAATTGAAACTAGATCATGGTTTAGGCCTATAAAATCTGGATAAAAGGTAATACAGATGACACCACCTGTTTGTGCAAGTTCCTTAATTTGACTATCATTCAGATTTCTTGGATGATGGCATAAAGCGTGGCAGTTAGAATGGGATGCAATAATAGGCTTCCTTGTAATCTGTATAACGTCCCAAAAGCTTGCCTGAGACAAATGGGAAACATCACATAATATCCCTAAATCAGACATTTTACTAATGACTTCTTTACCAAAAAGAGTCAAGCCGCCAGTTTCATTGCAGCCATCAGCCAGCATATTTCTATTATTCCAGGTTATTCCTATGCATCTTATACCCAGGTGAAAAAAAATGTCCAGTATTGCCATATTTTCAATAGGTTCTGCTCCTTCTAAAGAAAGTAATAATCCAATTTTCTTTTCACTAGACAATAGGCGTCCTATGTCCTCCTTATTTTTTATATGTATGAGCTGTGGACCACTGGCAATCTCTAAGAAGGTATTTATCAGTTCCAGGCATCTTCTTAGACTTAGACCAGGTTTATAATGTTGGTGTACATATACAGCCATAAACTGTATAAATACACCACCATTAATCATCTTTGGCAGGTCCACATGAGAACTGCCATTTTTAAAAAAGTTTGTTTCACCTGAATTGATTTTTAATAAGGTATCGCAATGGCTATCTACAATTTTAAATAAATTCATTGCTATTGCCCCCTTATCAGTTGAATTGTAATAAGTTATGAAACTAAAAACCTGTCTATCCCTTAAGGAATAAACAGGCATAAAGAGTTCATTTTAAAATAAATTTATCTTGGTTCAACTATTAGCTTAATAGCGGTCCTTTCTTCGCCATCTATTAAGATGTCTGTAAATGCGGGTATACAAATTAGATCGATTCCACTAGGAGCTACAAATCCCCTTGCTATTGCTACTGCTTTAACTGCCTGATTAAGCGCCCCTGCTCCAATGGCTTGCATTTCAGCAGCCCCCTTTTCCCTTAAAACTCCTGCTAAGGCACCTGCTACAGAATTTGGACTTGATTTGGCTGAAACTTTCAATACATCCATTAACTAAACCTCCCTTAATTGTTTCGTTGAGTTTCGTTGAATATTGGATACCCTTCTAAATTCAATATATTCTTCTCAGTTTAAAAAAATCCTTTTTTTGAAAGATTTATTTTAAATTTAGTCACAATATTTTTGAAGCCTTTCAATACTGACTGCTTTCCCTGTCACATTATCAACTTCAAGAATAACTGCATTTAATTGTGATGTGCCTGTAGCAACTTCAAAACGATTAGGCATATGGGTTAAAAACCGTGCAATAATATTTTCTTTTTTTATTCCTAATATAGATTCATAAGGACCAGTCATGCCAACATCAGTTATGTATCCGGTACCTTTTGGCAAGATTTTATCATCAGCAGTTTGTATGTGGGTATGAGTTCCTAAAACAGCAGAAACCTTACCATCTAAATAATATCCTAATGCCATTTTCTCAGATGTTGCTTCTGCATGAATATCTACAATAATGATATTAGTTTGATTAGCTATATGTGCCAGTATATTATCCATGGTCCGGAATGGGCATTCCAAGGCCTGCATATATACACGCCCTTGAAGGTTTATTACAGACAATTTAATGTTATTTTTGGTAAAAACCTTGTAGCCTTTACCGGGAGTTCCAGGGGGATAATTTGCAGGTCTAACAATTCTTTCTTCTCTATCAATAAAGTCCAAGATATCCTTTTTATCCCAGACATGATTTCCTAGGGTTATAAAGTCAACACCATCATTGTAAAGCTCGTTTGCCACCTGCTCTGTTAACCCATTCCCTCCTGCAGCATTTTCTGCATTTACTATAACAACATCAGGGCTGCACTCTACCTTAAGCTGCGGCAGCATGCTTTTGACAATATTTCTGCCTGGTCTCCCAACAATATCACCAATAAATAAAAACCTCAAATTTCTAACCCTCCGAGAATCCTAATTATTTATTAAAAACCATTACTCTTCCTTCTTCCCTAAATGCAAAGAGTTTTTGATTGGTCAGTTCATGACCAAGGTTATCTAACATTGCACCAATTAAATCCTCTTGAAACAGCTGATCCTCCTTGGTTAATTCTTCTACTTCAACAACCAGAGAATCCTTAAAATAGTCCTGTGTTAAAGAAATTATTAAGTTAAGCTCTTGAGCTGAAAGGTTGTCCAATTTTCGATATATATCTAGTACCGTTAATTTTCCACAAGTGCTGTATTTTATGTTAAAGGGATTAATTACTTCCCCCTTTTTTAAGTAGAAAAGTGTACTTAGACATTTATTTATTAATTTGGAAAACTCATTTATATTATTCTCATTGTCATTTAATAAGAACGTGAATTTAATCTCCTTTGTGTTGGGCTCACAGCATATGCTGCTAATCTCTGGATATCTAACAAGCATAGATATTAATAAGCTTACACTATCAGATACCTGCTGCCCACTTTTATACCTTAAAGACAATTTACCATCACTCCCTTTTGCTTCTCACTTTAAGCCTGTAATAATCTTATATTCTTTTCTTCACACTCTCCAAAAACTCCTGCAAGGCAGTTAATATTTTATATAAGATAAAACTTCCAGAAAGAGAAAATAACGGTCTGTAGGACCGTTATTTTGCATAATCTACCGCTCTTGTTTCTCGAATAACTACAATCTTAATTTGGCCTGGATATTCTAAATCCTCTTCAACCTTTTTAACCAGGTCTCTTGCTAAAGTAACTGCCTGCAAATCGTCTATCTTATCAGGCTTAACCATAATTCTAACCTCGCGTCCTGCCTGTATAGCATAGGACTTTTCAACACCTTCAAATGAATCTGCTATTTCCTCAAGCTTTTGCAGCCTTTTAATATAAGATTCTAAAGTTTCCCTGCGTGCACCTGGTCTTGCAGCTGAAATAGTGTCGGCTGCCTGCACTAAAACGGCCTCAATACTATGAGCTTCAATATCCCCATGGTGAGCAGCTATTGCATGAATAACTGCAGGAGATTCCTTATATTTTTTAGCTAAATCCACTCCGAGCTGGACATGTGGACCCTCCACCTCATGGTCAACAGCCTTGCCTATATCATGAAGGAGTCCTGCCCTTTTTGCTAACTGAACATCCACACCCAATTCTGAAGCCATGGTGCCGGCTAAATGAGCTACTTCTATTGAATGCTTGAGCACATTTTGACCATAGCTTGTACGGTAGTGTAAGCGCCCTAGTAGTTTAACCAACTCTGGATGTAAACCATGAATGCCTGTCTCAAAGGTAGCCTGTTCTCCCTCTTCTCGAATTCTCTGCTCAACTTCTCTTTTACCTTTTTCCACCATTTCTTCAATGCGAGCAGGGTGAATCCTACCATCAAGTATTAATTTCTCCAAAGCTATTCTAGCTACTTCACGACGAATAGGATCGAATCCTGATAAAATTACAGCTTCTGGCGTGTCATCGATAATTAAATCGATACCAGTAAGGGTTTCTAAAGTTCTTATGTTTCTACCCTCTCGCCCGATAATACGTCCCTTCATTTCATCATTTGGAAGTCCTACCACGGACACTGTAGTCTCAGCCACGTGGTCTGCGGCACATCTTTGAATTGAAAGAGATATTATCTCTTTTGCTTTCTTATCAGCTTCTTCCTTAGCCTGATTTTCTAAATCTTTAATCAATATAGCCATTTCGTGTTTAATTTCTTTTTCCACATTACCTAATAATATTTGTTTAGCCTCTTCAGAAGTCATACCAGAAATTTTTTCTAGTTCCTCTTTTTGTTTTTCAGATGCTTCTAAAAGCTCTTTCCTAATATCCTCAACTTCATTTTCTTTCTTTTGTAAAAAATCTTCTTTTTTCTCAATTGAGTCTATCTTCTTATCTAATGACTCTTCTTTTTGAACTAATCTTCTTTCTAGTCTTTGGAGTTCATTTCTTCGATCCTTGCTTTCTCTTTCAAGCTCATTTCTCAGCTTATGAACTTCTTCCTTCGCTTCCAAAATTGCTTCTCTTTTTTTTGCTTCTGCATCTTTTTGTGCATCTTCTACTATCTTTTTTGCAGCTTCTTCTGCAGAAGTAATCTTT
The DNA here is from genome assembly GCF_000620305.1 of Desulfitibacter alkalitolerans DSM 16504. Lineage (NCBI taxonomy): Bacteria > Bacillati > Bacillota > Clostridia > Neomoorellales > Desulfitibacteraceae > Desulfitibacter > Desulfitibacter alkalitolerans. The sequence goes on from NZ_KK211100.1 coordinate 119,566, forward strand.
GCCTCTGCTATATATTTTCTAATCAAATAGCCAATTAGTAAAGATATAACAACTATTACAATAAATATAATTATTCTATCTAAAGAAATATTCATTCACCTCCTATTGCTTCTATTTTGCTAACATAAAATAAACCGAGCATAAAGAAAACTCGGTATAGAAACACTACTACCAACACATATTTAATATAGAAGACTTTTTTATTTTAGATAAGAGTCAATAACAAACAGTCCTCAGCTATTATTTTAATGTTTATATATAAAACCATTGATTGGTAGTGTTTCTAATCATAGCTTCTTACCTCTCAATTGTATTTGTTTTTTTTTGACTTGTCAAGAATCAAGATACTGTATTAGGACTGACCCTTTTTTTAAACTCTTCTTTAATTTTATTCTCAATTTCTTCTAGTATATTTTTATTATTCATAAGAAATTCCTTTACGTTTTCACGACCCTGCCCTAAACGCTCCTTCTCATATGAATACCAAGAACCGCTTTTATTAATTATATCCATTTCAGTTGCAACATCTATAATGTCACCCTCTTTTGATATGCCCTGGCCATACATAATATCAAACTCTGCTTGTCTAAAGGGCGGAGCTACCTTGTTCTTTACAACCTTGACCCTTGTCCTGCTCCCAACCATGTCAGTGCCATTTTTAATTGTATCTATTCTTTTTACTTCTAATCTAACAGAAGAATAAAACTTTAAGGCTCTGCCCCCAGGAGTAGTTTCGGGATTGCCAAACATAATTCCAACTTTTTCTCTGAGCTGGTTAATAAATATCGCAGCAGTCTTGGATTTATTTATTGAACCAGCTAGTTTTCTCAATGCCTGTGACATTAATCTTGCCTGCAAACCCACATGGGCATCTCCCATTTCCCCCTCAATCTCTGCCCTAGGTACTAATGCTGCTACAGAATCCACCACAATCACATCAACTGCTGAACTCCTTACAAGGGCCTCAGCAATCTCTAATGCTTGTTCACCTGTATCGGGTTGTGAGATTAGTAAATTATCTATATCAACACCAAGATTTTTAGCATATGTAGGGTCTAATGCATGCTCAGCATCTATGAAAGCTGCTATGCCCCCCTTTTTCTGAGCTTCGGCAATGACATGTAATGCAACTGTTGTCTTTCCAGAGGATTCAGGTCCAAATATCTCTATGATTCTTCCCCTTGGGATGCCCCCTATCCCTAGAGCCAGATCAAGGGAAATAGCACCGCATGAAATAGCCTCAATATTCATCTTTGCACTAGCCTCACCCAGTTTCATAATGGATCCCTTGCCAAACTGCTTTTCTATTTGTCCTAAAGCAGCCTTTAAAGCTTGTTCCTTATCAGACATCAATATAGTCTCCCCTCTCATGGATTATAACCAAACAATTGTTCTTTCTAAATTATATTTTAAATGGCGCATACTGTCAACAATTTACAAATTATTTAGCTCAATATCTTTTTAGTATTGTCTAGTCATATTTAATCAAAAATGGTTCTTTGTATATTAAATCCCCCTTCTAAGTCAAAAATTTTAATCACATCTGCTGCTCTTAATACGTTTTTTTCTTCATGATCACTTTTTATAAAGTGTAATAAAACAACACTATAGGGAACCTCAGTCTTGCTTTGTAGCCCTCTAATACCGGCAGCACCTGTGGTTCCTGAATCAATTATAACACTTTCTTCCTCAGTTATTATGGTAACCCTGTGACGATGCCCATGCAATATAACTGGAATCTTATTAGCAAATGCCATTGCTATATGAGGATGGTGGACAACAAAAATATCAGGAATAGTATCAGCTTCTTTTAATATTAATTCAGCCTTTTGTATATAATTAAATACCATGTCTTCATTTGGCGGGACTAATATAGTAGAAACTGATGCAGGATCATGAATTCCCATAATATTAAACCCTTTAACTTTTACAATTTCGTCATTTATAACAATAACATTGTCTATAAGCTCCATCGCAGATATAATTTCTGGTGAGTCATGATTTCCGGCTACAAAAAGATATGGTAAGGTAAAGTCATTTAATCTTTCAAGTAAAAGTGTCTCCAATGGGCTCCCAAAATCAGATATATCCCCTGAATCAATAATCATGTCTACCTCAAAGCTTTCAGATACCTGTTGTATAAAGTCATAAGCAGCCGGATTATTATGAATATCAGAAACATGAAGTATCTTAATAGTATCTGCAAATTCCCCTATTGGCCTAACTAGATCAACCTTTTCAAATAGCTCGTACAAATTGTCAGCTGTAATCCGTAGCTGCTCACCCAATTGATCCACTTTAACAAATGCATCTTGAGCAAATCCTATCATCCATGGAGCAGCTTTAATTATACCCCTATATTGGGGATTGGAAAACTCATTAATATTATAAGTGTAAAAAGTACCTGTTAAAAGAATGGCCATAATAGCAAATCCCATTAAAGCAGCTTTCAAATAGTCAAACATATCCCTTCTATGTAGTAAAAGCATGGCAAAAGCTCCACCAATAACTGCAACTAAAAGCATCCTTGCCATGAATACACCTACACTCCACCTAACCTCTCTAATAACCATTTCTACAAGCTCAGCCTGGTCAATAGGATTATCAATAAGCTGTTGCAACAAGTCTATATCAATATTGGTCAGGGTTACCCCAAGTTTTATTGGTGTTTGATGGGTTTTAGCACTAATAATTCCAACTGGTGGAATGTTAATTTCCGTTAGTCCATGGTCAAATATTTCCAAGGACAACCTAAACTCAAAACCCTTTATGTTAAAGCTCATATCACCAAAAAGGGTAACAAAGGTAAATGTTGTTGTAACAATTAATATGAGTACCAACCATGTTTCCTTTGAGATCATGTGTTCACCTTTCTTCCACAAGTAACGAGAGTATATGTTCTAAAGCAGATAAAACAGACTGTTTCCTTATACTTGCCCTGTCTCCTCCAAAGCAATGCTTGTATATGTAAGTATTGTCCTCCATGGAAATTCCAATATACACCAGACCAACTGGCTTATCCCTGCTGCCGCCACCTGGTCCAGCAATTCCAGTTATACTAACTCCAATATGGGTACCGGCAGTATTTTTTATATTAATAGCCATCTCCTTGGCTGTGTTTTCACTAACTGCACCATACTCATGTATTGTAGCATCCCTAATTCCAAGTAACTTAATCTTTGATTTATTGCTATATGCAATTATTCCCATCTCAAAGAATTCTGAGCTTCCTGGCATACTTGTTAAAGCCCCGCCAAGCAGGCCTCCAGTACAGGACTCAGCCACTGCAATTTTTAGTCCCTTTTCTTTTAAAAGATTTATTAAGCATTGTAAAGTGTTCACCTTATCCTTCTCCTTATCTTTTGTATATTTAATAAATTTATAGCATAAAAAAGAACCTATAACAAACATTTGTTATAGGTTAATGGATACTAGCTTCAGTATTATTTAAATGTTTTCTTAATTCTTCTCCATTAAGGTATTCATCATCCATAAGCTTTTTACTAAGCCTAGTTAAGGGCTGAAGATTTGCCTCTAATATATGATTTACAGCATCTTCCTGTTCCTTTAAAATTTTCTGGCAATGTTTGGCTAATAAACTTTTACTAATGTCCTTCGGACTGACAATGCCAAGACTAGACATTCCGTTAAAGATTATTCTTTTAACCATTTTTAGAGCTTCATTATAGTCATTTCCAGACCCTGTACTTTTAGATTTTAGAATTATCATTTCCGCTGCAGCTCCAGCTAGAAGAATTTTAATTTGGCTCTCCAAATAATCCTTAGTATATAAATACATATCCTCTACGGGTTTTTGCCGCATATAACCCAGGGCACTATCTCTAGAGGTAATGGTTATATGTGATACAGATTCAGGTCTTACATACTCACTAATAATTGCATGTCCTATTTCATGTACTGCTATACGGTATCTTTCTTGTTTGGAAGGTTTTCTATCAGTTTTTTCTCCAAGCATTACTTTGTCAACTGCTTCCTCAAAATGCTTTTGTTTTATGATATTACTCTTTTCTCTTAAAGCTAATATAGCAGCTTCATTGGCTACACTTTCTAAATGAGCTCCTGAAAAACCAAAGGTATCCTTGGCTATCTGACTCAAATCCACATCGTCTCCTAGCGGCTTGTTACCTGTATGAATCTGTAATATCTGCATCCTGGCATCTTTATCGGGCAAATCTACCCGTACTACTCGATCGAATCTGCCAGGTCGCAGTAGAGCCTCATCAAGCATATCAATTCTATTAGTAGCACCAACCATCAATATTTTAACTTCCAGATTATTGCTGTCAAGTCCATCCATTTTAACCAGTAGTTCATTTAATGTTTGATCGTATTCCATATGATTACTGTTTTGTCCACGCTTACTTCCCAAGACTTCTATCTCGTCTATGAAGATTACTGCTCGTTTCTTGTTCTCTTTAAGTGCAGTTTCTTCAGCTTTTTTAAAAAGATTTCTTACCCTCTGAGCCCCGACACCAGCATACATTTCTATAAACTCGCTGCCACTTGCAGAGATAAATACTGCTTCTGTATAATTTGCTGCTGCTTTTGCTAAAAGGGTTTTTCCAGTTCCTGGGGGGCCTGTTAACAATAGTCCTTTTAATGGTCGAATGCCCATCATGGATATATCCTTATCTTTGACAATAAAATCTAAGGCCTCCCTTAATTCCTGCTTGGCACTTTTTTGCCCGCCAATATCATCAAATTGAATTGCAGACGAGTTTACAACTCTTTTTCCTCCTGCAGTATTTAATACGCCGTTTCTTTTAAGAATAAAAAACAGCATTCCTCCAAAAGCAGCTATTATAAAAATTGGAAAAATATTGTATCCCTCAATGGCTAAAAATATCATTAATGCTAGAGTAATACCAATAATAATTTCTTTTACCATACTAAACCTCTCCCATTAATAGATTATTTAGTTCTCTCTAAAATTCTATATATATACTCGTCATGGGATTGGACCTGAATAAATAGGTGAGTTTCATTAATATGCACTTGATAATTTACACCTTCATTGTCTTTTGCTATACTTTCCAAGCTTTCTTTCAAAGTCACAAAATCCCCCTGAACTAAAGATTGGTGTGCATAGTATTGTATTTCATTCCATAGGGTTATCAGCTGCTTATTTGGATTATCTATTATTCTAAATTCGTATCCTTCGCTATTCTTAAAATGGGATTGGGCAATTTCACTTAAAGACATATAGGAGGTCTCAATGTTATCTACAAGACCCAGCTCTACAGTTAACACCATTTTTTCCGGACCATTTTCAATTGTATAACCCTTTACTCCATCAACTTCAGATAGCTGTTGACCAAGAGGTTTTTTAATTGCCATTTCGGTATAAACCCAGTTGATTGATATTAGTATACCTAGTGTTAAAATAAAAGCTATTATTATTACAGGCAGGCTAAACCCTTTAATCCTCATTTATGTTCCTCCCCCTATCCTGTAATTTAGTACATTGTCCATTATAACGCATTTAGATATATATATCCTTATGAAATAGATGGAACAAAAAAAGCCACATGGATTTATTTCCACATGACTAGTACTATTATACCCTACAAAAACAATTTATTTATTAAGCTTTAATACCTGCCAACCCTTTGCAAAATAATCAACACCAGACCACAAGGTAAAAATAACAGCAATATAAATAAAAATCTCCCCAATGTTGAATGGTATCCCTATAATATTAACAAAAAAATCATTTAGTATTATTGCAACTATGGCTATTATCTGGGTTACAGTCTTAAACTTGCCTAATTTACTTGCAGATATTACAATACCTTCACTTGCCGCAATAGATCTTAGACCCGTCACTGCAAATTCCCTTCCAATAATAACTACTGCTATCCAAGCTGGTACTAGATCTATTTCTACCAGAGATATTAAAGCTGCTGAAACCAATAGTTTATCTGCAAGAGGATCCATCAATTTCCCAAATTTAGTTACTTCCTTCCTGGCCCGGGCTATATATCCATCTAATCCGTCTGTACTGGCTGCCAGTACAAAAATTGCAGCCGCTATATATTCACCAAGGGGAATTCTAATTAATATAAAAAACATGAAGATTGGAACCAAAAATATTCTAGCCAAGGTAACTCTATTGGCAAGATTCATCTGTAACCTCTCCTATCAAATCAATGTTAGTAGAACCTATTATATCTACAGGTATTATTACACCAATCTTGTTTTGTATATTTTCTTTAATATTCACATATATCTGCCCATCTATCTCTGGGCTCTGCACATAGCTTCTCCCCAGGTACCAGTCCTTTTCATTAGGTATCTTTTCTTCAATTAATACCGGCAGCCTCTTACCAATATACTTCTTTATCTCTTCAATTGTTACACCATGCTGTATTTCCTTAACAAGTGATAATCTTTCTAATTTAGCCCCCTCCGGCAGCTGGTTGGCCATTTTTGCAGCAGGAGTTCCTTCTTCTCTTGAATAGGTGAAAAAACTACTCCATGTAAGCTTTAAATCCTTTAAGCCGTTGCTTAGAATTTCTATATCCCTGCTGGTTTCCCCTGGAAAACCTACAATAAATGTACTACGAAGGGCCACATCAGGCAAGATTTTTTTTATTTTTGAAACTAAACCATATATGTCCTCCCTTAAAAAGGTTCTCCCCATTTTTTTCAATACGTTATCACTTATGTGCTGCAGAGGAAGATCTAGATAATTACAAATTTTCTTTTCAGATGCAATGGTATAAAGCAAATCATCAGTTAAATGATTTGGATAACAATATAAGAGCCTAACCCAATCTAAATCTTTGATACTTGTTAAGTCTTTTAACAGACGAGGTAGGTTATATTTAGGGTCAATATCTTTACCGTATTCACCAATATCCTGGGCAATTAGGATAACTTCTTTAACACCTTTATTGACCAGATATTTAGCTTCCTGTATTACATCATCAGGCATTTTACTTCTGTACCTTCCCCTTACCAGGGGTATGACACAGTAAGAACATAGGTTATCGCACCCATCTGCTATTTTAAGATAACTGTAAAAACCATCTTCTACCCTTTCCCTATTAATAAAGCCCTCTCTGACAAATTCATTGGAGTTCTTAACTTCTAACACCCTTTCTTGTAAAAAAAGGCTTTTTAAAATATCGGGCATCCTGGTTAATTGATCATTTCCAATGATACCATCAACCTCTGGAATTTCCTTTTCAATTTCTTTTGAGTATCTTTGGGCAAGGCAGCCAAATACAACTACTTTTTGAGAGGTATTTTTCTCTGCAACTACACCTAATATTGTTTCAATGGATTGTTCCTTGGCATCCCTAATAAATCCACATGTATTAATAAGAACAACATCCGCATTGCTTGTTTTTTCCTGCCACTCAAATCCACCACTTATGAGCATTCCCTTTACTACTTCCGAATCTACTGTATTTTTTGCACATCCTAGTGTGATTAATGCTACCTTTAAAGACATAACACAGCTCCTTCAAATTTACTCATCCACTGCAAAGGTTTTTCTAACTACATCACCCATATTGCCTATTGGTTCTAATAACTTACCATTGTACACTATATCGACTGCCCCTGCATTTCCAAATCTAATATGAATCTCATTTTCACTCTGGAAAGCTAGTTTATCTTCACCCTGACGCAGTATACCTGAAAAAACAATTTCATTATCTATGGTAACTTCCAACCAGCAGTCTCCCCTTACAGGTATAACTTCAATATTAACACCAGTATAGACAGGCTCTGGCTCAACAGCAAGGTCATCACCTGTTTCACCAGGTGTTTCTTCTCCATTATTATCATTTGGTTGGGTTATTATAGGGTCCTGGGGTGGTGGAACAAGCATAGGTTTATTCCATAATTTATTCACACCTAATAAAACTACAACGGCCAGAATAAGTATTCCAAACCTCAACATTTTGCTGTAATTAAAATTTATCTTGGGAGCTTTTTTTTCTCTTAAAGCTGCTTCTTTTACATAGTTTGTCACATTATCTGTGTCAGGCCAAGATGTATTAAACTCATCTATTATTTCATTGGGATTAATCTTTAAAATCTTGCAATAACTCCTCAAAAAGCCTATTATATAAACTTTTCCTGGTAAAGATTTATAATCTTCATTTTCCATGGCCTCAATGTAAAACCTTCTTATTTTGGTTTTTTCTTCCACTTCTTGTAAGGTTAGGCCTAATTTAATCCTTTGCTCCCTTAACTTTTCACCTACACCCGACACTTAAAAGCCCCCTTTTTTACATATTAAGTGAAATCTCTATAGTATTCAACATAATAGGTTTTCTTCATTGCTAGAGAATCTCCTGCAGGTTAATAAAGGATTAAAATTTTTTAAACATGTCCTTGTATTCTTCCCAGTCAATCAATACTGCTCTTGGTTTGCTCCCCTCATATCCCCCAACAATTCCCTTTTCCTCCATTATGTCGATTAATCTAGCTGCTCGTGTGTAACCTATTCGTAGTCTCCTTTGTAATAAGGAAATGGAAGCTTGGTTGCTTTCCAAGAGGATTCTAGTTGCTTCAGGCAGCAGCTCATCATCTAATTCTAATTGCTTTTTGGGAGTTCCCTTTTCTTCGAGAACATTCTCATATTCAGGAGCTCCCTGAACCTTTAAGAACTTTACAATCTTTTCAACCTCTTTGTCCGAAACATATGCTCCTTGAACCCTAATGGGCTTTGATGCTCCTATAGGAAAATACAGCATATCACCTTGTCCTAGTAGCTTTTCCGCACCTCCCATATCTAATATGGTTCTCGAATCAATTTGCGAGGATACTGCAAAGGCAATTCTAGATGGTATATTAGCCTTAATTAGGCCAGTTATTACATCAACAGAAGGCCTTTGAGTTGCTACAACCAGGTGAATCCCTGCTGCTCTTGCCATTTGTGCTAATCGACATATTGCATCTTCCACATCAGCTGGAGCTACCATCATTAGATCCGCCAACTCGTCTATTAATATTACAATATATGGAAGAGCAGGACTCTGCCCATCAGGGTCCTGTTGTGCTTTTAAATTATTAAAGCGGGTTATATCCTTTACACCTGCAGCGGCAAACATTTCGTATCGATTTTCCATTTCATTAACCATCCAACGTAAAGCCGTAGCAGCTTTCTTTGAATCTGTTACAACAGGTGCTATGAGATGAGGAATTCCATTGAAATTTGTGAGCTCCACCATCTTGGGATCTATAATTAACAGCTTCAGCTCAGTAGGTAGAGCTTTATATAATAAGCTGCATATAATTGAGTTCATACATACACTTTTACCAGAACCGGTAGCACCAGCTACCAATAGGTGAGGCATTTTAGATAAATCTGCAACTACTACCTTGCCAGCTATATCCATACCCAGTCCAACAGTAACCTTGGAGGGGTTTTCTAAAAACTCAGGACTCTCTAAAACATCCCTGAAGCCAACTACTGCAACTTCCTTATTGGGAACTTCAATTCCAACTGCAGCCTTACCTGGGATAGGTGCTTCAATGCGCACCTGGGAGGCTGCAAGATTTAATGCAATGTCATCTGATAAGTTTACTATCTTGCTAACCTTAGTTCCAGTTTCCGGTTGTATTTCAAATCTGGTTATTGCAGGACCGCAACTTACTTGTGAAACCTTTCCATTAACTCCAAAGCTCGACAGGGTATCCTCTAATTGCTTAACCTTCTCAGATATATCCTTATTCATCCTTGGATTCTTTAATTTAATATTTCTTTGTAATAATGAAATGGGAGGCAGGGTAAACTCACTTGCAGCATTGTTGTATAACCCAGGTATTCTATCAGAAACATCTTCATAATTAGCATTAATTATATCTTCTTCTAGAGAAACATGTTCTGTTTTGTCATTTTCATAGTTCTCAGGTTTGATTTCTTCCTTACTTTCATTATACATATGAACAACTGGTACAATCTTAGGTTTAACCTTTTTATTATTCTTTTTTAATTGTATATTTGTCTTGGAGGTGTCTTCTTCGTCAAAAAGGAATTGAGAAACTCCATTGCCCAGCTTAATAAAACAATTTTTAAATAATCCTATTATAGTAGATAACAGACCCAGAAGGTGAGTATTAGTAATAAGCATAAAGGACAGGACCAAGCATGTAAAAATTACTATATAGCTGCCAAAGATGCCAAAAACAGTCATTATTAAAATAGAAAAAGTTGCACCAACAACTCCGCCACCTATTCCTCCCATGGAATCAAGAAAAAAATCCTTAATTGAAACGTAGTTATGAGCTATATTTATATGTAAGGCAGTGGTAATTGTAATAAATGCTAACACTATTCCAAAACCTTGATTTGACATGCTTGAAACCTTCTTGTTTCTAAAAAGCATAACTGCATATATGACCATTAATAGTGGCACCAGATATTTGGCTTGTCCCACTAAACCAGTAAATATACGGGATATAAACAAACCAAAAAAACCAATGAGGTAGTTTGATGTAAAAGCTACTCCCTTATCCATAATATATATACTAATACCACTTAAAGCTGCAAATGCCAGCCACAAGATGGCCATTACTTCATTACGGGATTCTTCTTTGATTCTCTCCCAGATTTGCATATTCTCACCTCAAATCATATTTCTACATATCCTTTACAAATCCTTTAGTATTTAGTAATATTACCACAATTTAAGCCTCCTATCAAAGGAGGCTAATTGTTTTGTTAATTTATGGTAGTTAATAGTATTAACACTATTCCTACTAGCCAGCAATAAACTGAAAAGTATTTCAACTTACCCTCTTGCAGGAACCTTAACAGTATTCTTATTGCTGCATATCCTGATAAAGCAGCAGCAATGGTTCCAGCTAGATATGGCCCATAAAAGGCTGTAATGGCTGGTTCAGTTATTAGCTCTTTAGTTTTTAGAAGAGTTGCTCCAAGTATTACTGGTATAGCTAATAGAAAAGAGTATCTTGCAGCTGTCCTTCTATCTAATCCTAATATTAAGGACATGGCTATAGTTGAACCAGATCTTGAAATTCCAGGAGTAATGGCCACACCCTGGGCAATACCAACTATTACAGCATCCCTATACTTCATCTGCTTGAAGCCTTTGTTATTGCCCTTAATTGTTTCAGCTATCCACAATAAAGCCCCCGTTATTAATAAAGTAAATCCAACTATATGAAGTGAGCCAAACATTCTTTCAAAGGTATCCTCAAATGCCAGGCCCATTATAGCTGTTGGTATTGCTCCTACTATTATTAATAGTGTTAGCTTTTGGAAGGGATTACGAATTAAGCTAATAATATCATCTTTAAAAACAACTAATACGGCAATCAAAGTTCCAAAATGCACCAGAACTTCAAAGGTCAAACCCTCTGTATCTACACCTAAAACAGAGCTTAATATGACCAGATGTCCAGAACTGCTCACAGGTAAAAACTCAGTTAAACCTTGAATCAAGCCTAGAAGAATAGCTTCTATATAAGACACTAAGATTTCCCCCTTATAGTTCCCCCAGAACTACCTCTGCAATATTGTGGGAATGGTCACTTATTCTTTCCAGGTTACTGATAATATCTAAAAACACCACCCCAGACCCAGCATGGCACTTTCCAGAATTTAGACGCCTAATATGATTCTTTCGCAAAGCCCTTTCCATGGTGTCAACTTCGCTTTCCAATTCTACAGCTCTCCCTGCCAGGGTCATGCTATCATCCTCTAAAGCACGAATGGCAGTTGTATATGCTTCAAGTGACAGCTTAGTCATCTTTTCTAGTTCCTCTAAAGCAAATTCTGATATAGGAAGCCTTTCATTGATTTTTATTCGGGCTAGCTGGGAAATATTCTCCGCATGGTCTCCTACCCTTTCAATATCATTAATTGCATGCAATAAGCCTGTATGCCTCCTTGAAGAAGCACTTGTTAAACTCTTTTGGGAAATTTTAGAAAGATAAAAAGTTATATCCTTTTCCAATTGGTCTATAATCTCTTCATTTTTGATTACTTCATCTAAGATGGCGTTGTCTCCTTTAAAAAAGCCTTCCATGGCCATGCTCACATTATCCCTTGCAAGATTTGCCATTCTAATTATTTCTTTAGTTGCTAAAGCCAAGGCCAGGGTAGGTGCCTTCAGCATTCTATCGTCAAGGTATACAGGTCCAGTAGAGGTAATAACTTCTTCTGACCCAGGAACCACTCGGATAATGACCTTTACAAAAAGATTGATCAAAGGCAAGAAGATTAATGTATTAATAACATTAAAGGAGGTGTGGGCATTAGCAATTTGTCTAGCAACCAGATCCGGTGGTGAAACAAGCATAACAAATTGCATAAATAATGGCATTAAAATAAGAACAATAATGGTACCCACAACATTAAATATAACATGGGCCGCAGCAGCTCTTTTGGCTGATAAATTAGCACCTATGGAGGCCAATAGTGCGGTTACACATGTTCCAATATTGTCTCCTAGAAGGACTGGAATAGCAGCTTCAATAGGTATTAATCCTTGAGAAGCCAAGGCAATAAGAATGGCAATAGTTGCACTACTTGATTGTACTAGTGCGGTTGTAACTATACCAACAAGTACTCCTAGAAGGGGATATTTGCTGAGCTGCTGAATTGCACCAACAAATTGGGGGTAGTCCTTTAAAGGTGCCATGGCTGTTTGCATTAAGCCCAGACCTAGTAATAAAAGCCCAAAACTAAAGATAACTTGTCCCACATATTTAGCCCTTTTCTTTCTGCCCAAAAAGTGCAGCAGAAACCCTATAAATATTATTGGAAAAATATAGTTGGTAAGCTTAAATGAAATAAGCTGAGCTGTAATAGTAGTACCAATATTTGCTCCCATAAGTACACTAACAGCCTGTTTCAAGGTCATCAGGCCAGCATTTACAAAGCTAATAACCATGACCGTAGTAGCACTACTGCTTTGTATGGAAGAAGTAACAAATGCACCCATAATCACCCCCACAACTGGGACGCCTGTTAGCACTTCCAAAACTCTTCGGGCTTTATCTCCAGCAGTTTTTTGTAACCCATCAGCCATTGACTGCATGGCATAAATAAAGATGGCTAATCCACCGACAAATCCAAAAAATATTTCCATGAGTGTTTCTCTCCCTATGAGTGTATACTTAAAGCCTCATAAATTATATCACAGGTATTAAAAGTTAACCATATTAAAATTCCTGTTCCTTGCCGCCACATAAGTAAAAAAAGGGAACCCAAGATTGTTCCCTATCACGCAAAAATGCCATCAATATAGTTTGTATATACATCTAACAACTACTCTAGTACCCCATTTTGTAATATTGTACCTGGTTGTAATTTAGGATCTAAAAAATCTTGTGGACTTGAGCTTAAGATACGGGCTATCCTATACTGACCGTTATCCAGCATTTCAACCTGTAATCTTCTTCCCTGGTAATTTATCTCTTTTAAATCTTTAATTTTATCATAATCCCTTAGCACCTCTTCCATAAGCAAGGGTGTATATATTACCATTTAATGCCCCCCCATTGAGTTCATCATGGTTCGGTTTTGTATTAACTCGTTTACTTTCATTACGGCTTGCCCAATACCTCCAACTTCATTAATCAGGCCTTCATTAACTGCATCCTTTCCAACCAAAATAGTACCAATGTCCCTGGCAAGCTCTCCTGTTCTAAACATTAACTCTCTAAATCTTTCAGGTCTAATTGTTGAATGCTTGCATACAAATCCAACCACCCTCTCCTGCATTTTATCCAGATATTCATATGTTTGTGGTACTCCAATTACAAGTCCCGTGAGCCTAATAGGATGAATAGTCATTGTTGCAGTCTCTGCAATAAAGCTGTAGTCACTTGCAACTGCAATTGGGACCCCTATACTGTGTCCTCCTCCTAAAACCAGTGATACAGTTGCTTTAGACATGCTTGTTAACATTTCTGCTATAGCCAATCCAGCTTCAACGTCTCCCCCTACTGTGTTCAAAACAATTAGAACCCCTTCTATGTTGGGATTTTGTTCAAGGGCCACCAACTGGGGAATAATATGTTCATATTTGGTAGTTTTATTTTGTGGAGGCATTACCATATGCCCTTCAATTTGCCCAACTATGGTTATACAATGTACATTGTTTGGAGCATCAGGAATTTCAATTTGTCCAAATTCCTTAAGATTGTTGCTTTTATTTGCCTTTACTTTCTTTTTTTGTTTTTTGGGATTGCTGTTAGGCATGGGTACATTTACATTGGGTTTAAAGTTGGGATTGGTATCGGGGTTATTTGGATTAATATTAGGATTTGTATTTGGGTCACAGGTTAAGATTTCTGTTGGATTTTTAATAGTAAATTTATCGTTCATATTTACCCCCTACTTTTTTTACATCTATATGTAGTATACTTTTATGAAAAGAAAAAAATACATGGGTTTATCCATGTATTTTTATACCTCCATAAGTATTGGTAAAATCATTGGTTTCCTGCGTGTTTTTTCGTATAAAAATTTACTAAGTACTTCTTTAACATTGGATTTAATAGATGACCACTCAGTAATATTCTTTTGCCCACATTTCTCCAAGCATTGTTTAACTTTTTCCTTGGCTTCTTCCATTAATTCTTCAGATTCTCGTACATAAACAAATCCCCTGGATACAATATCTGGCCCTACAAGAACCTTGCCTGTTTGTTTGTCCAAGGTAACCACCATTATTAGTATTCCATCCTGGGACAACTGCTTTCTGTCACGCAAGACTATGTTTCCTACATCTCCTACACCCAAGCCATCAACCAAAACTCTACCAGCTTGAACCCTGCCTTTAACATAACCGGTTTTTTTATCTAATGTTATTATTTGTCCATTCTCTACAACAAAAATATTCTCGGCAGGAATTCCCATGGTCTTTGCAATTTCAGCATGCTTGATCAGCATACTATATTCCCCATGTACGGGAATAAAGTATTTTGGCTTTACAAGATTAAACATCAGTTTTAAATCCTCTTGACTGGCATGTCCAGAAACATGTATACCTGAGATAGCCTCATGAATAACTCCAGCACCAGCTTTATGGAGCTGATCAATTACTCTAGCTACCGTTTTTTCATTTCCAGGGATGGGAGTTGCTGATATTATTACAGTATCTCCTGGAATAATTTCTAAACGTCTATGATCATTCATAGCAATTCTAGTTAAGGCTGACATCGGTTCTCCCTGGCTGCCGGTAGTCATGATAACAACCTTATTTAAAGGCAAATTAATTACCTCATCAATATCTATTAAAGTATTGTCAGGTATATCCATATAGCCTAGTTCATGAGCTACATTTACAACATTTACCATGCTTCTACCTACCACAGCCACTTTTCGATCATACTTGTATGCAGTTGAAATAACCTGTTGTAAACGATGAACATGAGATGCAAAGGAAGCTACAATTATTCTCCCCTGGGAATTCCTGAATATTTCATCAAAGGTTTCACCAACAGCTTTCTCAGACATTGTATACCCTGGTCTTTGGGCATTTGTACTATCAGATAGCATTACTAGTACGCCTTTTTCTCCGATTTGGGATAGCCTTGCAAAGTCCATAACATCTCCGTCAACTGGAGTGTGATCCACCTTAAAATCTCCAGTATGCAAAATGGTGCCAACAGGTGTATGTACGGCTAAACCTATAGAGTCTGCAATACTGTGACTTACTCTAAAAAACTCTATCTTAAAGGCCCCTATATGGATATTATCTCTTGGTTTGATAATATTTAATTGGGCATTGTTGATACCACTTTCTTTGAGCTTGGTTTTTACCAATCCTAACGTCAGCTTGGTCCCATAGACAGGTACATCTAGTTCTTTAAGTATAAATGGTAAAGCCCCTATATGATCCTCATGTCCATGAGTGAGAATAATACCTTTTACTTTTTCCCTATTCTCTATTAAGTAAGTGAAATCTGGAATAACAACATCTACTCCCAGCATTTCATCTTCTGGAAAAGTCAGGCCTGCATCAATAACCATTATCTGCCCATTATACTGTATTACAAACATGTTCTTTCCAACTTCACCTAATCCACCAAGGGGTATTATATTCAATTTTTTTTCTTCATCTACCATCTTTTCACCTCCTGAATTTTTAGTTCCGGTCATAATATGACATGAAAAAGCACTACTTCAAATAGAGTAGTGCATAGCACAAGCCGCACAACAACTCCTTTTAAGATTATACTCAAATATATATATTTAAGCAAGTTTTACTAATTTCAATTATTAAATAGTATTTCCATGGTTATATATTTATAATCAGCTTAAAATAAAACAAAACTTGGCTTGCGCCAGTAGTTCTAGCATTTTTAATGCGTAGAAATACCAGTCCTCTAGGGCGCCAAGTCCTTGACGCTGGCGGTAGCCCTTATCTAGTGAATGACGAACTTAGACGTTCTAATGTCTGCCATGCAGCTTAGACGCTGCGTTTTAGACGACCACTATCTACCTTGTGGAACTTATACTTTCTGATGGTGGAACAATAATGAGGTAGACAAATATCTACCTCACCTGGTTTAATAATTTAGGCTGCACTAAATAATTTACATTATATATTTACTTTCCTAAACGCCTTTAACTCATCATAAATTAACTGTTTTTGCTTTGGGTCAACTTCCAGTAAGGGTAATCTTAAAGAACCAGCATTCAGACCTGTCATATTAACTGCTGCTTTAACAGGGGCAGGATTAGTTGTTATAAACATTGCTTTAAATACTGGCATGAGCTTGTAATGCAGCTCTCTGGCTTCTTGAAATCTACCTTCCATAAACAATGTAACCATTTCCTGTATTTCCCTGCCTATCACATTAGAAGCTACACTGACTACCCCATGACAGCCAAGGGATAACATGGGTAATGTCAATGAATCGTCACCACTATAGATTTTAAAATCTTCTGGAACCAGCATTTTTAGGCTGCTTATTTGATCCATATTACCACAGGCTTCTTTAATCCCAATAATATTATCAATCTGGGATAATTTTGATACTGTTGATGGTTCCAGGTTTGTTACAGTTCTGGATGGAACATTATACAATATTATAGGTAAGGATACTGCATTAGCAATGGCTTTGTAATGTGCATAAAGAGCATCCTGGGGTGGCTTGTTGTAATAAGGAACAACAAGAAGGATGCAGTCCACACCAAGCTTTTCTGCTTCTTTTGAGAGCTCAATGGAAGCTTTGGTGTTATTTCCACCTGTCCCTGCCATAATGGGTATTTTGCCTTTTAGTGCCGTTGTTACCTTTTCAAAAAGCTGCAGCTTTTCCTCAGTAGTCAAAGTAGGAGACTCTCCTGTTGTACCGGCAAGTAAAACAGTGTCTGTCCCCTCAGATGCAAGCCTTTCAGCTAACTTGACTGCCTGAACATAATCAACTTCCAATTTTTCATTAAAGGGCGTAATCATTGCAGTAATAACTTTTCCTAGATCAATTGACATCTTTTCACCGCCTTTTAAAATTATTAAGAGCAAAAAACAAATTATTATCGATAAGCAACAAAAGTTAATCAGTCATTATAAACTTTTTATGCAAAGCATTAACTGCCTTTTCCAGGTCATCTTCAGCAATTAAGCACCAGATGGAGGTATAAGAATCAGCCGATTGAAGGATCTCTATGTTTTCCTCAGTGAGAGCTTCAACAATCTTAGCAACAACTCCTGGTATACCTGTCATTCCAGCCCCTACTGTAGCAACTTTTGCACAGCCATCTTTTACCTCTACCTGTATATTTAAGTTTTCCAGAATCTTAACTGCTTTTTTTGCAACTTCAGTCTTTACAGTAAACAACAAAAGCTCTGGTAAAATATTGATAAAATCCACACTTATTCCTGCAAGAGCCAGGGAGTTAAATACCCTCCTTGCTAAAAATTCTTCTGAAACAGGAATTTTTATTTGAGTAATGCTGGTTGAATGGGTTATACCTGTGATAAGCCTGTCAGAAACACGAATTGCTCCTCTTTCAATTGTACCACCATTGGAGCTAATTAATGTACCAGGATTATCATTAAATGTACATTTAATTTTTAATGGTATATTCCTTTGCATTGCAATTTCCACTGCTCTTGGATGAACCACCTTTGCCCCCTCATATGCAAGCTGACATACTTCTGAATAAGTGACTTGCTCTAGGGTCTTGGTATTATTCACTAGTCTAGGGTCAGCTGTTTTAACTCCATCAACATCTGTATATATTTCTACAGCCTCAGCATTTAGTGCTACTCCAAGGGCTGCTGCAGTAGTGTCACTTCCACCCCTGCCTAAAGTAGTCACCTCTCCAGTTTCAGAAACTCCTTGAAAACCCGCTACAACAACTATTTTATCTTCCTGCAGCTCGCCAATAACCCTTTGTGGATCAATTCTTAAAATGGAAGCATTACCATGTTCTGTATCTGTAATAATACCGGCCTGCAAACCAGTTAAAAAGCAGCTAGGGTATCCCATATTTTTCAAACTGCTTGATAATAAAATTCCGGAAATTATTTCTCCACATGACATTAACATGTCCAGCTCTCTTAAGTCTACTTCAGGGCTTAATTCCTTAACCATATCAATAAAGGTGTCAGTAGCATATGGATCACCTTTACGTCCCATGGCAGACACTACAACAACTATGCATGAACCAGACTTTTTGGCACGTATTATTTTTTGAGCAACCATTGCTCTTTTCTCTGATGTTGCTACTGATGTGCCACCAAACTTTTGTACTAATATTTTCAAAATATACACCTCTTTTTATACAAGGCTTTTAGATACCAGCAGCTCAGCAATTTGTATAGCATTGGTTGCAGCTCCCTTTCTTAGCTGATCTGCAACAACCCAAAAGCTTAAACCATTATCAAAGGCCAGGTCTTTACGTATCCTTCCAACAAATACTTCGTTTTTATAAGAACAGTCTATTGGCATTGGATAGGAGTTCTGGGCAATATCATCCACAACAATAACTCCAGGTGCATTGCTGAAGCACTCTTTTGCCTGTTCTATGGTAATTGGTTGTTTTGTTTCAATAGTAATAGCTTCACTGTGACTGCGTAATACTGGAACCCTTACAGCAGTTGCACTTATTCTAATATCCTCATCATGGAGCATTTTCTTTGTTTCATATACCATTTTCATTTCTTCTCGTGTATAGTCATTTTCCATAAAACGGTCAATATGTGGAATTAAGTTGAAAGCTATTTGGTGCTGGAAATTTTCTGGAGCTATAGGCTCCTGGTTCAGCAGCTGCTTGGTCTGAATAATTAATTCATCCATGGCCTCTTGACCAGCCCCAGATACAGCTTGATAGGTGGAGACGATTACCCTTTTAATCCCTGCCCTATCATAAATGGGCTTGAGTGCAACTACCATTTGTATTGTGGAACAGTTTGGATTGGCAATCAACCCCTTATGCCAATCCACATCTTCAGGGTTAACCTCTGGAACTACCAGGGGGACATCAGGTTCCAGTCTAAAAGCACTGCCGTTATCAATTACTACTGCACCCATAGCAGCAGCAGATTTAGCAAACTCTATGCTTGCAGCTCCCCCTGCAAAAAGTGCAATATCAACGCCTTTAAAGGATATCTCCTTAGTTTCTTCGATCATTACTTTTTCACCTTTAAAATCCATTGTTTTTCCGGCAGAGCGTTTTGTAGCTAAAAGCTTTAAAGATTTAACCGGAAAATTTCGCTCCTCCAGAACTTCTAGTATGGTATTTCCAACTGCTCCAGTACCCACCAATGCCAAATTATAACCCAACTTTATTCCCCCTTTTATTTATATTTATTGTTTATATTGAAGTAAGATTGGCTGAATCTGCCTTCCTTGTAGTGCTTCTAGTATTGTTTCTTTAATTAAAGGAAAATGAGCTACTATGGACCTAGTCTTTTTCTGGGGACTATCTTGACCAAAGGGAACAATATAAATATTTCTCGTATTTAAAAGAATACCTAGATTTTTTGCATTCATACTTAATCCATCATTTGTAGAAATGGCAATTACAACTGGCTTTTGATTTCTAAGCTGTGCTTTTGCAGCCATTAAAACAGCAGTATCTGTAATGCCGTTGGCCAATTTAGCCAGAGTATTTCCTGTACAGGGAGCAATTATTAGAATATCTAAAAGCTTTTGAGGTCCTATTGGTTCTGCATCCACTATTGTAGATATTATTTTATTTGAGGTAATTTGTTCCATAGTCTTACGCCAAAATTCCGCCTTGCCAAACTTTGTGTCCTTCTGAAAGACAGCATGTGACATAATAGGGAGTACATTAGCTCCCTCATCTACAAGTGATTTAATGTAAGGCATTGTCTCATTAAGTGTGCAGTATGAACCTGTCACAGCAAAGCCAATGGTTAGTCCTTTAACAGACATTGGTGACACCTCCTCTACCCTTGGAAATATGATTTACTATTAATTCTGGGTACACAGATCCCAGAATATTTCCAGCGGTAACAGGTGCTACCCGACCCGGTAAGCCAGGGGCTAAATATGCTGTTATACCTAGTTCTTCAGCTGCATTATAATCTAGACCCCCTGGTGCTGAAGCTAAGTCTATTATTACACAGTCTCTATTTAAAAGCTTTAGTTTCTGCCTTGGTAAGATGAGGGAAGGAACCGTATTAAAAATTATCTCCATTTCTGGTAGTTTCTCGTCCATGTCCTCTAGCTCTACTAAATGACAGTTCATTTCCAGCGCCCTTGCAAGCTGTTCACTGCTTCTAGCAGCTACATAAGTATTAGCACCTAAACCCTTAAGCATTCTTGCTAAAGTAATTCCTACTCTACCAAACCCTATTACCATGCTCTTGCTGTTATGAATTGTTATTGAAGTCAATTCCATTGCTTTTGCTATTGCACCTTCTGCAGATGGAATAGAGTTTAAAATGGCAAAATCATTTAATTCTGCAGTCTCTATAAGACTAAAATTATATTTCTCTTTCAAGTTTAAAAGATAAGTTGAAGTCATACCAACTAACACAAGAATTTTTGGCTTAAAAGACATGGCAACTTCGTCATTAAAATAAAGTTTAGATTTTGAAGTGGATTTAACAAATCCCTGACTATCCACCCCCGGTATTGGTAAAACCATTACGTCAGTTTTTTTTGCAGGGCCAATCAAATCATTATGAAATTCCACTTTATTCATTTCTTTAAAGCTAAATCGAAGCTCATCTTTGTCAAAACCCACCAGCAAAAGTCTTGCATTATACTCAATTAATTTTTTGGCAAGATAAATATCTCTTCTATCTCCATACACAATAGTTATTGTAAGACCATCTAAGTTTTTACTCAATTTTCTCCCCCCTATCACTAATTGTCAATAACAATATATGATTTAGGGAGTATTTAGGTGAATACAATTTATAGCTCCAGCAAATTTTCCAGGCCGTAAATTAGCCCTTTACATTTCATGACTTTCTTTATGGCCAAAGCAACTCCTGGCATAAAGCTTGTCCTGTCATAAGAGTCATGCTTAATAGTCAGGGTCTGCCCCTGGGCTCCAAAAATGACCTGTTGATGTGCAATTAAACCGGTTAGCCTGACACTATGTATGGGAATATTATTAATTATCTCCCCCCTGGCAGGCGAGCTGTCATAAATTACCGGGGTGCTCTTTAAATTCCTGGCGATACCTTCGGCAGTTTTTAGTGCCGTACCAGAGGGAGAATCGGCCTTTTTGGGGTTATGCATTTCTATTATTTCCACTTCAGAAAAATGCTTTGCAATCTGCTTGGATATCTCCATCATTAATACAGCACCTAATGCAAAGTTTGGAGCAACCACTACTCCAATTCCCTTTTCTTCCGCTGATACATGTATCTGGTCCAAAGCTTCAGGCTTCAATCCTGTAGTTCCCACCACTACAGCTGCCCTTTCCTTCAATGCAATTAGGGTATTATCCAGCACAATTCCCGGATGGGTAAAATCCACCACCACCTGGGGTTTGCTTTCCTTAATAGCAGCCTTAAGATCATGTCCAACAAAAATATTGCTGGGCAAGCTGTAATCACAATTATGTGCGGTATCCACAATTGACACCAGCTCCAGGTCACCAGAGTTTTGTACCATGTTAACTACTTCTTTTCCCATTTTGCCAAATCCACCTACAACCAGTACACCTATTGGTTTTTCCAAATAAAACCTCTCCTTCAATTTGCTTTGTAATCTTATTTTTAGCATATTTATCGTGTATTATAAAACATTAAATTCCAGTTGGTGTCAAAAAAGACGATTTAAGCTAAATACTTAAACCGTCTTAATATTAAATTTTAAATATAAATTACCCACAAGTCAATTAGTACAGCCACTAAAATCAATATAATATTGGTAATTTCTCTTGTTTATCATGCTTTCATTCTTTGATATGGCCTATCTAACTCAACGATTATTACTTGATCGCCAATTTTTTTTATAGCTTCCCATGGAATAGCTAATGTGCTTCTTTCCCCAAAAATCCTTAAAAACCCATTAGGATTAGGTAATAGAATACTGTCAACATATCCACTATCTCCATCTATCATTAGATCTGAATCTCCAATTGTACCAAGTCTTGCTCCATCATATATATTGATTATTTCCTTACCCAACAAGTCACTTAATTTCATGATTCTATCACCTCTTGGTAAATTTTTTAGATATTCTTATTATAAAGGGTTGTGCTAGGGTTAGGATAAGTGCTATTCCCGCAATAGTATCAATCTCAACAGAGATTATTTTCATTGTTGAAGGTAACTCTAGACCTAAAAAGGTGGTCAGCATTAGCAGGGAAAGATATATACCCCCTGCAACTGCTACTAATTCAGCAAGTGCCTGTGATACTGGACTGGCTTTTATCTCTTCTGGCATGCCGGAAACTGATGAGGTTTTCATTTTCTGCTTTACCTTTTCACGAACTGCAAAACCAACCAAAACAATTATTAGTATCAACAATAGAATCTTCATATTATAGCCCTCCAAAAAATTACTTTTCATTAAGTTTTTATGATTGGATAAGCTATTATATTCCAATAAAAAAAGTGCAAATGTGCACTTTTAATATCCTGTATGTCCAAACCCGCCTTTACCTCTATTTGACCGGGTCAATTCATCTACCACTTCCATAGAAGCTGCTGCTACAGGGCAGAATACCATTTGGGCTATCCTATCTCCCCTATTAATTATAAAGGTTTCTCGCCCATGGTTTATCATAATTATTTTTATTTCACCCCTATAGTCACTATCAATTGTACCTGGACTATTTAGTAGTGTAATACCCCATTTTAATGCCAGTCCACTGCGAGGCCTTATCTGTGCCTCAAAACCCTGCGGTATTTCAAGTGCTAATCCTGTAGGCACCAATACTGTACTACCCGGCTCTACCTTCATGCTTTCTGCTATACAAGCATATAAATCTAAACCCGCTGACCCTGGGGTCATGTATTTAGGTAAGGGTATCCCTTGATATTCTATGGTTTTTACGT
This sequence comes from Desulfitibacter alkalitolerans DSM 16504, assembly GCF_000620305.1. Taxonomy (NCBI): domain Bacteria; kingdom Bacillati; phylum Bacillota; class Clostridia; order Neomoorellales; family Desulfitibacteraceae; genus Desulfitibacter; species Desulfitibacter alkalitolerans. The sequence goes on from NZ_KK211100.1 coordinate 143,019, forward strand.
ATACTTTAATATCCATATAACCACTCCAAAGTTAAAATTAACAACTTATATCCTTAGGGCCTACAGTTATAAGAGAATATTTATCTAAATCTGCTAATTGCTCATCTAACTTGTATATATCTTCTAGTGTAACCCTGGTTATGTTATTAATAACCTCTTCGGCAGTAATAATTCTATCATAAGTAATCATAGTCCTGCCTAACCTGCTCATCCTATGACTTACACCTTCCATATTAAGCAAAATATTACCCTTAAGTTGATTTTTAGAACGCTCCATTTCAGCCAGGCTTATTTCTTTTTTATTTAAGCTTTGAATTTGCCTATGCATTTCATTAATAATTTTTTCAGTATTCTTTGGAGCAGTACCAGCATAAATTACAAAGAGACCTGCATCACTATATACTGTTAAATATGAGTAAATAGAGTAAGCCAGCCCCATATCCTCTCTGACTGATTGAAAAAGTTTGGAAGAAATACCACCTCCAAGAAGGTTGTTAAACACCATTAAAGAATACAGGTCTTCACTTTTTTGATGTACACCTCTTGTTCCCAGGCAAATATGCATTTGCTCAATATCTTTGTCTTTAGAGTGCTTGACTGTAATAAAATCTGGCTTGGATTGTGCCTCCTTTTTTATCTCTTCATCTCCAACTTTCTCCAGCAGGATGCTTAGTTTTTCCTTTAATCTCTCATGGTTAAGATTTCCTGCGGCACTTATGATAATGTTTTTTGGAACAAAAAACTCTCTATAATAGTTCAAGATTTCCTTCCTGGTATACCCCGACACTGTTTCCTTAGTTCCCAGTATAGCTCTACCCAGAGAATGTCCATACCAGACCTGCTGTGTAAAAATATCATGAATAATTTCATCTGGGGTGTCCTCATACATCATAATCTCTTCGCAAACTACATTTTTTTCTTTTTTTATGTCTTCTTCCCCAAAGCATGAATTTAACATCATGTCAGATAATAGTTCTACAGCCAGGTCAATATCATCTTTAAGGACTCTGGCATAAATACAGGTATACTCCCTGCTTGTAAAAGCATTTAGTGACCCACCCACCATTTCCAATTCCTCAGCAATCTGTTTGGCCGTTCTCTTTTCTGTACCCTTAAATAGTAAATGCTCAATAAAATGAGTTATGCCTTGAAGGCTTTGTTCTTCATTTCTAGACCCAATTTTTATCCAAAATCCTATGGAAACCGAATTAGCATAAGGCATTTCCTCTGATACTAATCTAATTCCGTTTTTTAATAGTGATTCTTTTATCAACACAATCCTCCCTTTCTCGGCATTTATTCTTTTTCAATAAAAAACTTAAAAAACCTTTTTTTCTAATGAAAATTTAAAAACTAGGATTGCCTAGTTTTTTAAAAAAAGCCTATGAATTTTTTCAAATATATTCATTCTTTGAACAGCTTCCCTCCCAACAATGGGGACTGATTGAGTTTTCAGGTCATCAATGTATATTTCTAACTGGCCAAACTCTGTACCTTCAGAAGCAGGAGCATAGACATGATTATTAATATTTTTTTTAACTGTAATTTTACTGCCCTTTGGATAGACTTCAGTAATGCAGTCAGATAGATGTAAGCTTAACGAATCTTTTTGTCCATTTCTTACTTCAATATACCCCATAAATGTGTTTTTGGGTAAATTATAAATATTCCAGTTACTAAAGCCATATTCAAAAAGGCTAATAGCATCATTATACCTTGCCTTACTGTCAAGGACCACAGCTATTAGCTCTTTATCATCTCTTTGTGCAGATGCTATTAAGCATTGACCTGCAGCCCTGGTGGTGCCTGTTTTAATACCTGTGGCATATGGATAATTCCATAATAGTTTATTGGTATTCTTTATATATCTGGTTTCCCCAGACACAAATTTTAATTTATCCTCCTTAACCTGAACATATTCAGCAAACAATGCATTGTCCATTGCATATCTGCCTATTAACCCAAGGTCATATGCTGATGAAAGATGTTCCTTATCTGGCAGCCCATTTGTATTGTGGAAAGATGTATGCTCAGCCCCTAGAATGGCAGCCTTTTTATTCATAAGCATTAGAAATAGTTCTTCATTTCCTGCAATATACTCACCAATGGCATATGCTGCGTCATTTCCAGACTTAACCAGGGCACCTTTAATTAAATCACCAAGGTACACCTGTTGATTCTCCTTAAGATATATACTGGCCTCTCCAACCATAGAAGCTTCTTTGGAAATCGCAACAATATCTTCTATATTACCGAGCTCTAAACCTAAGATTGCTGTAACTACTTTAGTTGTACTTGCAGGATACAAAGGTTCATATGGGTTTTTTTCGTATAGAATTTTTCCTGTGCTGGACTCTATAAGAATAGCAGCCCTGGCTGTTATAAAAGGCTCATCTGCCAGGGAAGCTGTTGGCATGTACAAGATTAAAGCAATTATTATAAGACATCTTATGCAAAGTATTTTCAGACCATATAGATTCATCATTCTATTCCCTTCATGTCATTACTATGTGTGTTTATAGGATGTTTGATACTGTAGTTAACTCATACCCCTTTTCCTTTAAAGCTTTGATCATTATTGGCAGTGCTTTAGTTGTATTTTCTGTAGGATGCATTAACACTATAGCACCATTTTGAGCATTTTCTATAACCCTATTGGCTATAGCTTCTGCCGTCCTATGTTTTTGCCAGTCTATTGTGTCTATTGTCCAAAAGATTGTTTTATGCCCTAGTTCTCCTGCTGCATCTATAACATGCTGCTTTTTCTCCCCATAGGGGCTAGCAAAAAGCACTGTTTCTATACCAGTTAAATCTCTGATTATTTTTTGGGTTTTAATAATTTCTTGTTTGTTTTCTTCCTTGCTTAATTGATCTACATGTGGATGTGAATACCCATGGTTACCAATTTCATGTCCCTTTTCATGTATGAGTTTAATCATTTCAGGAAACCTGCTTGCCCAGTTGCCTGTTGGAAAAAAGGTAACTTTAATATTCTCTTTTTCAAAAATGTCTAACATGGGTTCAATATACTCCTCACCCCAGTCAATATTTATGGTTAATGCAATTGCTTTTTTGCTAGTATCTCCTTGATATATAGGTTTATGTAAAGTTTCTATGCTAACGGGCATTTCCTTTTGTTGGTAAAATCCATATAAACCAATAGAAGCAATTAATAAACATAGGATAAGAACGGCGCCCTTGCCCAACTGCCTTCTACTAATAAAACCAATAAACATTAACAACCCTCCCCAAGTAATTTATAATAATACTAATAGCTCTCTTAAAAAAATATATTCTTCCAGGGAGGATATATTCTCATAGAATGCAAGAAAACCATAAACCCCTATGCAGGCTTATGGTTAATCCTTAGCTTCTATTGTTATTTCTTTGGAAATGCCTTTTTTTTGGTCTTTCGGTTTTTTCACCTGAACTTCCATTACCCTCATAGCCTGGAAGAGCTTCCTTGCGGGATAGCTTCAGCCTACCCTGTTGATCAAAACCCGTTGCCTTGACCATGATTTGTTCTCCCTCTTTAACAACATCCTCAACTTTTTCTACTCTATTAATATCTAGCTGAGAAATATGTACCAAACCCTCTTTTCCAGGCAAACCCAATACTCCTTCAATTATCTCTACAAATGCCCCAAAATCAGTAACCCTTGTTACTTTACCCATATATATTTTTCCAATTTCAACATCTTGAGTTAAAGCAGTAATCAATTTATAAGCATTATCACCTGCATTACCATCTACTGCTGCAATAAATATTGTTCCGTCGTCCTCAATGTCAATCTTGGCACCAGTTTGTTCAACTATCTTCTTGATGATTTTGCCTCCTGGACCTATTATATCTCGAATTCTGTCAGGATCTACTTGCATACGCATGATTCTTGGTGCATATGGGGATAATTCAGGTCTTGGCTCAGGTAACACTTCAAGCATTTTACCTAGAATATGCAAACGACCTTCCCTGGCCTGTTCTAAAGCACCCTTTAAAATATCAACATTAATACCTGGAATTTTAATATCCATCTGTAATGCTGTGATGCCTTCACTTGTGCCTGCCACCTTAAAATCCATGTCACCCAATGCGTCCTCAACACCTTGAATATCAGATAGTACTTCTACATTGTCTCCTTCTTTAATTAATCCCATGGCTATTCCGGCCACCGGTGCCTTTATTGGCACTCCAGCATCCATTAGGCTTAAGGTACTTCCACAAACACTACCCATGGATGTGGAACCATTAGAACCAATTACCTCCGAGACTACCCTAATGGTATATGGAAAGCTCTCTTCTGTTGGAATTACAGCTTCAAGTGCCCTTTCAGCTAATGCCCCGTGACCTATTTCCCTTCTACCAGGGCCACGCATAAACCTGGCCTCTCCAACACTGTATGGAGGAAAATTATAATGATGCATATATCTTTTGGACTCTTCAACACCTAACCCATCAAGGACCTGTTCATCTCCAACCGCCCCAAGGGTAGCAACGGTTAGTACCTGTGTTTCACCCCTATTAAAAAGTCCTGTTCCATGGGTCCTTGCCAATATACCTACTTCACAGTTAATATGTCTAATTTCATCTTTTTTCCTGCCATCAATTCTAACCCCTGTTTTTATCATGGCTGTTCTCAAAACTTTTTTCTCGATTTTACCAATTAACTGTTTGATTGTTTTTATCAAATTTGGGTTTTCTATTAACTCCTCTGCATAAACCTCCTGAAGCTGTTCTATAATCTGATTCTTGACTTCTTTTGATCTCTTTTCTCTAGTTGCCTTATCCCAAGGTGTTGATGAAGCACTTTCAAATAATTCCTTTATCATGGGAAGGGCTATTTCCTCTACTTTAGCCTGGATACTATCATCTGGCTCCTCAACCTCAACTAGCTGTTTATCAACTGCCAAGCCCATTTCCCGCGCTTCCCTTTGGAAGTCCTCTATGAATTCAATTATTTTCCTAATACAATCATGGGCTTTTTCCATGGCTTCTAAAATAATTTCTTCACTGACTTCCTTGCTTCCTGATTCAACCATCATAATGCCATCTTTTGTACCCGCAACAACAAGGTGCAGCAAGCTGTTTTCCATTTCCTGCAATGTTGGATTTACTACAACTTGTCCCTCAATCAAACCAACTGAAGCTGCAGCTATTGGACCTAAAAAAGGTATTTTCGATATAGTTAGAGCTGCTGATGCACCATTAATAGCAGCAATATCGGGTGGGCAATCCTGATCTACACTAAGTACAGTAGCAACTATTTGCACATCATTTCGGTACCCTTCAGGAAACAAGGGTCTAATAGGTCTATCGATTAGCCTGCTGCTCAGGATGGCCTTTTCACTTGGTCTACCTTCTCTTTTAATAAATCCGCCGGGTATTTTGCCTACTGCATATAATCTTTCCTCATAATCAACAGTTAATGGGAAAAAATCAATGCCTTCTCTTGGCTCATCTGATGCGGTAACAGCTGCAAGTACACTAGTATCATTATATTTGACTAAAATCGATCCGCTAGCCTGTTTAGCTAGTTTTCCAGTTTGCATGGTTAGGATTTTACCACTGCCTAGATCTAATGACTTTTCTAAGAACTTATTTTCTAACGCCATTACTTCTACCTCCTTTATTGGCTAGTAAATATTTTTATGTTATGTCATATTTTTAGTTAACAGAGTATGTATATATTATGGTCTTTTAATATTATTTCCTGCTATGTTTTTTACAAACATTTTTAAAATAAATTTCCTAAGAAAAAAGAGCGAAATCCGCTCTTTTTATCGTCGTAATCCTAATTGTTCAATGATTTGAGAATATCTGTTGAAGTCTTTGCCCTTAATATAATTCAACAGACCACGACGCTTACCAACCATCTTCAAAAGACCTCTTCTAGAATGGTGGTCTTTCTTGTGAACCTTTAAGTGTTCAGTTAAATGCTGGATTTTAGCAGTCAAGATGGCAATTTGCACCTCAGGTGAACCTGTATCAGTTCCATGAACCTTAAACTTTTCTATAATTTCCTGCTTCTTTTCATCAATAATTGACATGTCCTTTCACCTCCTTCTATAACCTCCCCAGCCAAGAAAACGTCGGTGATTTCGATAATCCTAGCAAGGGATTCTAACAAATAACATTATAATCTAATTACCTTAATTAATCAACTAAATGATGATTATTTTCCAATTATGGTAATGACTATCCTTCCCGAAAGTGTATCCTTTACAACAAGATCAAAAAACCTGCCTGATTTTGCCATAAAACCTCTAAATCTTGTGGCAGTCTGGATTCTTCCAGGAATTCTTTTTGCCGCCAATTGAATATCTTCAAATTCAATTTTTGCTTGTCGATAGTCATTTAATCTCTTTTTTGCATGCTCGGTAATTACTATTCTCATCAGACTCGCCCCAAAAATAATTAAATTTCTTATCTTTCATGTAACCATTATATTCTTGGGGTATGTTAAGGGTACCTATTTAGTTTCCATGGAGCAAAATGGTTTTGGCTTTAGTAACATCCAGTGACAGCTGTTGTTTAAGCTCCTCAATACTACTAAACTTTTTTTCATCTCTAATTCTTTGAATAAAAGCCAGCTGAAGAATGTTATCATAAATACACTCTGAAAAGTCTAAAATGTGTGTTTCAATCTTTAAAATCTTTCCGTCAAATGTAGGTTTGCAGCCTATGTTAGTAACAGATTTATATTCATGACCATTTATCTTGGTGTATGTAGCATATACACCTTTCATTGGCAGTATAGTATCAGCTTCCACCAGCAGGTTTGCTGTAGGAAACCCTATTTTCCTGCCGATTTTATCTCCAGCCACTACTTTACCTTCAATAATTGGCCAATAACCCAGCATGCTTTTTGCAGAGATAATATCTCCCTTTTCTAAAAGTTTTCTTATTCTACTGCTGCTTATTGGTATATTATCATATCTGACAGGAGGTTCCCTATGAACCTTAAAGCCATACCTTTCTCCCAGTTCTTCTAAAACATGGGGATTGCCCCGGCCACCTTTTCCAAAACTAAAATTATATCCGACAAAAATCTTCCGGGGATTAAGATAGTACACTAGATAATCCTTCACAAATTCCTCTGGTGACCTCTGGGAAAATTCCTCTGTAAAGGGATGGTTGATTAAAACTTCAACACCACATTCCTTAAGCAGCTGTTCTTTAACCCTTGGAGATGTTATATAACCATTAAAAGAATCTGGAAAAAGCATTTGTTCAGGATGGGGTGAAAAAGTATACACTACAGCTGGTCTTTTATTGCTAACTGCTTCGCTAACACACTTTTGAATAAGCATCCTATGGCCCAAGTGCACCCCATCAAAATTGCCTAGGGACACATAGCTTCCATTTAATTTTAGTAATTCCTTAGAAAGGCTTCTGTACACCTGCATTGTTACCTCATTTAAATACTTTGTTTAATTTAATTATGCCGTCATGGTTTCTTCCCAATGCAACCAGTTTTTTTTCTGAGAATAGAGCAATAACTTTATCTGTGGAATCTGATTCAGTTTGAATTGGGCTGCCATTAAGCACTTTAGATAGTTCACTATCATTTAAAGTATACTTAATAAAGCTTTTATTATCAATTATTAACTCCAATGGACATATAAAATCATCCTTGTTTTTGTTGAACTTATCTTCAATTTCCTCTATTGTATGTGAGGAATTAATATTAAACAAGCCTGCCTGTGTCCTTACCAAAAAGGACATATATCCTACAGTATCAAGCTTACTAGCAATATCCTCACATAATGTTCTAATATATGTTCCTTTGGAACATTCCACATCAAATATGGCCTTACTTGTTCCTTTAACAGTATGGTGTTGAACCAGCTTAATATCCCTTATTTCAATCAGCCTTGCCTTTCTTTCCACAATCCTGCCTTCACGTGCCAGTTCATATAATTTTTTTCCCTGGTGTTTTATTGCAGATGTCATGGGAGGGGTTTGCAGGTGCTGACCTTTAAAACCCTCTAATACTTTTTCCAACTCTTTTTGACCGACATTAAAACCTTTCTTTTTTTCAACTATATCACCAAAGGCATCTCCAGTGGTTGTTTTTATTCCAAAGGTAAGCTCTGCTCGATATTGTTTATCTGAATCCAAAAGATACTCCAGGAGCCTGGTACCCTTGTTGACACCCAAAACTAAAACCCCGGCTGCTCCGGGGTCCAAGGTTCCAGAATGACCTATTTTTTTTTGACCCAGAATTTTTCTTGCTTTAACTACAACCTGATTGGAACTAATACCAGGAGGCTTTAATATATTAATAAACCCATCCATAGAGATCACCTGCTATATTAATCTTTCTTGCAAATATTCTATTATATTTTTAATCCCTTCATTTAGCTGGGTACTTAGGGTGCATCCCGAGGCCTTTTTGTGTCCTCCTCCACCAAAATATGAAGCAATAGCCTGTACATCAACATCAGCCTTTGCACGAAAACTAACCTTGATTTCATTAATACCTATTTCCTTAAACAATATGGCTACTTCTATACCTTTTATGGATTTTGGATAGTTAACAAAGCTCTCTAATTCTCCATATCCTACTTGCCACTTTTCCATAACTTCCCTGGTAGCAACAATATATGCAGCCTTATTATTGCATACAAATTTCATTGTAGATAGAACATCTACCAACAAACCAATACTGTTAGGGCTTTTATTTTCCCATAAATTAATTCGAATTGCGGAAAAATCTAAATCCCTTGTAATTAAATAGCCTGCCATAATAAAAGTCTTGGCCGTAGTATTGTCAAAGCGAAAACTGCCTGTATCTGTAACTATTGTTATATATAGAGCATTTGCAATATCTTTATCAATAGTTATATCCAATAATTTTATTAGATCATAGACAATTTCTCCCGTAGAGGATGCTGAAACATCAACATGGTTAATATCTGCAAAGTTGCTATTACCGGGATGATGATCTATGTTGATTGAAAGACGACAGTTTTTTCTATAAAAGTCCATTTGTGTGCCAGCTCTTTTCTCGTCTGCACAATCTAGAAATACCATGGTACTCTCACTATTAATAACAACTTCATCTGGTTTTCTTATATCATCTATTCCTGCTAAAAACCTGTATTCCAGGGGAATGTCACCATTAATAATAATTTTTATTGACTTTCCCATTTGTGATAACGCCTTAGCTAATGCAATTGAAGAGCCAACACTATCACCGTCAGGAAATTCATGGGATACAATTACTATTTCATTTGATTCAATAACAGCTTCTTTTATAAGATTAAGACTCATTTTGTTGTTCCTTTTCAGCTTCTTCAGTTGATTTAATCTTAGATAAGATTTGAGATATTTTTACCCCATGCTCTATTGAATTATCAATTCTAAAAAGAATCTCTGGAGCATACCTTAATTGGATGCGTTGAGCTATTTCTTTTCTAATAAAACCCTTTGCATTTTCTAGTCCCTCTAATGATTTTTTTTGTTGTTCTTCATTGCCTAGAGAACTGAAAAATATTTTTGCGTGTCTTAGGTCATTAGACAGCTCAACATTGGTGATAGTTATAAAACCAATTCGGGGATCCTTTACCTGGTGTTCAATAATAGCCGCTATTTCTTTTTTCATTTGTTCAGCAACCCTGGTAGTTCTCACTGATACCATTTTTACACCCCCAGTACTATAATTCCCTCTTAATTTCTTCATATTTGTAAGCTTCAATAATATCTTGTTCTTTGATATCATTAAAGTTTTCCACCCCAATTCCACATTCATAGCCTTGAGCCACTTCTTTTACATCATCTTTAAACCTTTTTAGAGAATCAATTTTCCCTTCGTGGATTACTACACCATTTCTAATGATGCGTACAAGGGCAGAATTTATGAATTTTCCGTCTGTAACATAGGATCCTGCTATGACACCTGCCTTGGGTACTTTAAAGGTAGCCCTTACTTCGGCTCTTCCAAGAACAACCTCTTTTATTTCAGGATCCAACAGCCCTGACATTGCTTTTTTAATATCATCCAGGGCCTCGTAGATTATCCTGTAAGTTCTTATATCTACCTGCTTAATTTCTGCTGCCTTTCTAGAATTTACATCTGGCCTTACATTAAAGCCAATAATAATGGCCCCAGATGCTGATGCAAGCATAACATCAGTCTCTGTAATGGCACCTACTCCGCCATGAATAATGACTATTTTAACTTCTTCAGTACTAAGTTGATGTAGTGACTGCTGCATGGCCTCAACAGAACCTTGAACATCTGCCTTTACTATTACATTAAGTTCCTTAACCTCACCAGCTTCCATCTGCTTGAAAATATCATCCAGGTTTACAGGACGTGACTTTTTAAGTTCTTCTTCACGTTTTTGATCCTTTATTTTACCCGCTAAATCCCTGATTATTTTTTCATCCACTACTCGGACTATTTCACCAGCTTCTGGTACATCAGACAAGCCTAATATTTCTACAGGTGTAGATGGACCTGCTTTTTTAATTCGTACACCCCGGTCATTAATCATTGCTCGAACTTTTCCAAAGGAAGCTCCAGCTATTAAACTATCGCCAACTGTAATTGTACCCTTTTGAATTAAGATGGTAGCTACTGGCCCCCTGCCTTTATCTAGTTGAGCTTCAATAACAATACCAACAGCCTCTCTATTTGGATTAGCCTTGAGTTCTTCCATTTCTGCAACTAACAGCACCATTTCCAATAAATGGTCTATACCCTGCTTCTTAGTAGCAGAAACCGGCACCATAATTGTATCTCCGCCCCACTCCTCGGCAACAAGGCCGTACTCTGTCAACTCTTGCTTTACCTTTTCTATATTGGCATTGGGCTTATCTATTTTATTAATTGCTACAATAATTGGAACCTTGGCCGCCTTTGCATGGTTAATTGCTTCAACTGTCTGGGGCTTAACCCCATCATCTGCAGCCACAACTAGTATTGCAATGTCAGTAGCCTGAGCCCCACGCGCTCTCATTGCTGTAAAAGCTTCGTGTCCAGGTGTGTCCAAAAAGGTTATTTTTCTATCGCCAACCTTTACCTGATATGCACCTATATGCTGGGTTATTCCACCAGCTTCTGTAGATACAACATTTTCGTTTCTAATAGTGTCCAGCAGAGAGGTTTTTCCATGATCAACATGTCCCATAACTGTAACCACAGGGGGTCTCTCTACTTGCTTGCTTTCATCTTCTGGTTCATCCTTTAGCATGAACAAGTCCTCTTCTACTTCCAAAAGCAAATCAACTCCATATTCTGATGCTAATATGGAAGCAGTATCGTAATCGATTTCTTGATTTATTGTTGCCATTAAACCCAGGCTAATTAATTTTTTAATAAGTTCAGTACCTGAAACACCTAAGTTGTCAGCTAATTCCTGGACAGCAATTTTATCCTTAATTTTCAATTCTTTAGGTCTACTCTCTGATGATATTATGACCTTATCTCCCTTTGCTTTGCTTTTTTTATTTTTTTTATTTTTAGGCGGTTTTGTCTTAAGCTGGGGCGTAAACTTTTTATTAGCAGGCTTACCCTCAGTTACAACCTTTTTTACATTGGCTTTAGGCTTTGCAGTTTCATCTTTTTCTTTAACCTTTGTTTCTTCCTTAGGCTGATTTATATTAAAATACTTAAGAATTTGTTCAATGTCTGCGTTTTCAACCATACTCATATGAGATTTAACTTCAACACCTATTTTATCTAAAGCCCACATAATTTCTTTACTGGATAAATTATATTCTTTAGCAACTTCATAAACTCTCATTTTTGTCATATAACCTTCACCCCCAAAATTTTACTTTTAAACTATAATACCTCGCCTCCTATCAGTTCCTTAATTTTTTGCGATATGTTTTTGTCAGTTAACGCCAAAACTGTTCTAGGAGATTTACCGATAGCTATTCCTAGGTTTTCTTTATTGCCAAATAATAGGTAGTCAATATTGTTATTAATAGCTTTACTGAGAAATTTTTTCTTAACTGCCTGGGAAGCATCTTGAGCAATAATCAAAAGGGTATACTTATGAAAATTACCCTTGCTTAGTAAAGTGTTTTCTCCAGAAACAATTTTGCCAGCCCTTTGGGCAATTCCTAAATAATTATATACTTGATTTTCATTCATTAAAGCCATGTTTCCTTAAATTCTCTATAACTTCTGGAGTTATGGTACAATTCAATGCCTTTTCCAAGCCTTTAGTTTTAATGGCTTTTTCCAGGCACTCAACTTTACCACACAAGTAAGCTCCCCGGCCAGCTTTTTTCCCTGTAGGGTCCACAATAATCTCTTCAACAGGTGTTCTTACCACTCTAGTTAAATTTCTCTTTTCCATTCTTTCTCGGCAGCCAATACACATACGTTGGGGTATTCGCCTCTTTTTCATCCCAGCCCTCCCCTTAGCTATGAATTACTGTTAAACAAATCATCATCTAAATATTCCGCAACTATTTCCTCATCCTTTGGAGCTAGACCTTGACTTTTAATATCAATCTTCCAACTTGTTAATTTTGCTGCCAGGCGGGCATTTTGCCCTTCCTTTCCAATGGCCAATGAAAGCTGATAATCTGGGACTACAACCTTTGCCACCTTATCCATCTCATTTACCTCTACTTTAACAACCTTTGCCGGACTTAAGGAGTTAGCTACATATTTCATTGGATCGTTACTAAATCTTACAATATCTATCTTTTCACCATTGAGTTCATTTACAATAGCCTGAACCCTCATACCCTTGGGACCAACACATGCACCAACTGGATCTACATTTTCATCATTGGAGTGAACTGATATTTTTGATCTTGAACCAGCTTCTCTTGCAATTGACTTTATCTCCACAATACCATCGTGAATTTCAGGAACCTCAAGCTCAAATAGTCTTTTCAGAAGGCCCGGATGGGTTCTTGACAGCAATATCTGGGGTCCCTTTGGTGTGTTTTTCACCTCTAAAACATAGGCTTTAATTCTTTCATTTTGAACATAGTTTTCACTAGGTATTTGCTCAGATGGAGCAAGGATAGCCTCAGTCTTACCCAGGTCAATAAATATATTTCCTGTTTCAATCCTTTGAATTTTACCAGTTACTATATCATTTTCCTTGTTTAAATACTCTTCGTAGATTATTCCACGTTCAGCTTCCCTTATTCTTTGTACCACAACCTGTTTTGCTGTCTGGGCTGCAATCCTTCCAAAGTTTCTTGGAGTAACTTCAAATTCTACTATGTCACCTATCTGGTAAATTGGGTTTATTTTTTGAGCTGCCTTCAAAGAAAGTTGGGCATTTTCATCTGTTACTTCCTCAACTACTTCTTTGCGTGAAAATACTATAAATTCCCCCGATGTTCTGTCTATATGTACCCTTGCATTTTGGGATGAACCAAAGTTCTTTTTATAGGCTGATAATAACGCTTGTTCAATTGCTTCAAATAAAATATCTGATGAAACACCTTTTTCTTTTTCTATATCATGTATGGCTTCTATAAATTCAATATTCATTTCAACCCTCCTTTAAAAGTCTACTGTTAAATTTGCGGAGGCTATTTTGTCCAATGAAATCTTAATATCCGTTCCATTTACAGTAAGAGTAATAATGCCTTCCTTAAATTCTTTCAACTGTCCAATAAATGTTTTTTGACCATTTATATCTTCAAATGTTTTAACCATAATTTTACTACCCAAAAATCTTAAATAATCCTTTTCTTTCTTTAGCGGCCTTTCAATACCTGGTGAACTAACTTCTAATATATAGCTTGTTTTAATAGGATCACTTTCATCTAATAGCTGACCAACTTCTTTGCTGATTAACTCACAATCATCTAGAGTAATTCCCTCTGGCCTGTCAATGAATACTCGCAAATACCATTCCTTGCCTTCCTTTACATACTGGACATCCACCAAGTCAAAGTTATTTCCTTGGATTATAGGCGTGATTAAATTTTCAATTTTGTTTGAGACATTTTGTGACATAACCTACCCCCTTTAACTTTACCTTAATATTTTAACATATTATGTATAAACATATACTCAGTGCAACTTTAAATAAAATGAGAGTGGGCCAGGACCCACTCATTAGCTAAGCTTCTGTAATATTAATCATTCCATATAGCAGTATATCATATCCTAACACGCTAATCAAGCTAAAACAAGGTTAATTGGTTTTTTTCTGGTAATCCTTCTAAAATTCCATTTTCTTTTAATACTTGAACAACATTTTTAGTTAACTTTGCCTTGTTCTGCAGGTCTTCAACTGAAGTTATTTCTCCACTTTCCCTGGTTTCCACAATTTTTTTTGCAGCAATTTCTCCAAGTCCTTGCAAAGAAATAAAGGGACACAAAAGCTGACCATTTGCTATCTTAAATCTAAAGGAATCAGAATCCCATAAATTAATCATTTTTGGCTTGATCCCTCTTAAATACATCTCAAGGGCCACTTCTAGTATGTTGTATTGCCCTTTTTCCTTTGCTGTTGCATCGTTTCCCAGGGATTCAATCTCCTGCATTTTAGATATCACCTTATCCTCCCCTTGACATATTAATTCTGCATCAAAATCATCCCCTCGTACGGAGAAAAAGGCGGCATAAAAGGCTTCAGGATATTTCACCTTAAAGTATGCAATTCTAAATGCCATTGTTACATATGCCACAGCATGTGCCTTGGGAAACATATATTTTATTTTTTCACAAGAATCTATGTACCAATCTGGCACTTTATTTGCGAGCATCAGTTCCTTGTATTCCTGCTTTAATCCCTTTCCCTTGCGTACATCCTCCATTATTTTAAAAGCCTCAAGTGATGGCAGACCCTTTTCAATTAAATAAACCATAATATCATCTCTGCAAGCAATAGTTTCATTTAAAGTAGTAATCTTCTTTTTAATAAGTTCCTGAGCATTATTTAACCATACATCAGTTCCATGGGACAGACCACTAATTCGAACCAGCTCTGCAAAGGTGCTTGGCTTGGTTTCCTCAAGCATCCCTCTAACAAATTTGGTGCCAAACTCTGGTATACCTATGGTTCCAATTGAGGTGTTTAACAATTTTTCATCTCTAAGGTTTAATGGCCCTACTCCGGAAAATATACCCATGGTCTCCTTATCATTTAACGGTATTTTTTTTGCATCAACCCCTGTAAAGTCTTCCAACAGTTTAATCACAGTAGGATCATCATGACCCAATATGTCAAGCTTGACCAGGCAATCATGAATGGAATGATAATCAAAGTGTGTAGTTATTGTGTTGGTTTTAGTATCATCAGCTGGTCTCTGGATAGGCGTAAAAGCATGTATATCCTTATCATGGGGTACTATCATTAAACCTCCAGGATGCTGCCCAGTAGTTCTTTTAACACCGGTACAGTTTTTTATTAATCTATCCCGTTCTGCTGCTCTGCATTTTACACCATTTTCCTCAATATATTTTTTTACAAAACCAAAGGAAGTTTTTTCTGCAACTGTTGCAATGGTGCCTGCCCTAAATACTTTATCAGAACCGAAAAGCTCCTCAGTATATTTATGAGCATTGGGCTGATACTCCCCTGAAAAATTTAAATCAATGTCTGGAACCTTATCCCCCTTAAAACCCATAAACACTTCAAAGGGGATTTGATGTCCATCTGTTCTCAGGGTGTTATTGCATTTTGGGCAGGCTTTTTCTGACAAGTCTGCTCCACACCCTACTGAGCCATCTGTAATAAACTCATTATATTTACAGTAATCACAAATATAATGAGGAGCTAATGGATTTACTTCAGTAATGCCTGTTAATGTGGCTACAAGAGATGAACCTACTGAACCTCTTGAACCTACCAAAAAACCATCGTCATTAGATTTTTTTACAAGCTTATGAGAAATTAAATATAGTACTGAGTATCCATTTGAAATTATTGAATCCAATTCCTTATTTATGCGCTCAGTAACGATTCCTGGTAATGGATCGCCATATAATTCTTTTGCCCTCCTCCAGGTCATATCTCTGATCTCTTCTTCTGCTCCAGCAATCTTTGGCGGAAAAAACCCTGTAGGTATGGGGGACAATTCCTCTACCATATCAGATATAATATGAGGATTATCTATAACTACAGCCTCAGCATCCTGCTCTCCAAGGTAGGAAAACTCATCCAGCATTTCTTGAGTTGTTCTAAAATATAGAGGTGCTTGATTATCATCTTTATAGCCCTGTCCAGCCATAAGAATTCTTCTAAAAACTTCGTCATGTTTATCTAGAAAATGAACATCACCAGTAGCCACCACCGGCTTATTTAAGTTTTTACCTAATTGGAGAATAGTTTTATTCATATCTACTAGATCATTTTCAGACTTGATAGTACCATTTTCAATTAAAAACGCGTTATTTGCCCTGGGTTGAATCTCTAAAAAGTCATAAAAGGAAGCTATATCTATCAATTCTTCAACTTTTGTTCCTTTAATATAGGACTGAATTAACTCGCCTGCTTCACATGCTGTTCCTAAGAGCAGCCCCTCTCTATATTCTTGGAGAATACTTTGGGGAATCAATGGCCGTCGATAAAAGTATTCTAAATGGGATAATGAAACCAACCGATAAAGATTTTCCAGACCCTGCCTGTTTTTGGCCAGAACAATAATATGGTACCTTGAAGAGCTTTTAACATCTTGATTTTTTATCAAATATCCTTCTAGACCATAAATGATTTTTACCCCATGTTTTTTACCGGCTGCAAAGGCATTTGGAAAAGCCTGCACTACACCATGGTCTGTTATGGCTATAGCTTTATGGCCCCACATGGCTGCTCTTTCAATACATGCTTCTACATCAACCAGACCGTCCATTGAGCTGAATTTTGTATGTAAATGGAGTTCAATTCTTTTTTTGTTTGCGCAATCCATCCTTGTTTGTTTTGAAGATTTTTCAATATATTTTGCAATTATTATCTGTTCACCAGAATATCTGTCAAATTGTAAATCACCAATCACCTTCACGCTCATTCCACTCTTGATAGGAAAATTCAACTTTATGTCATCACGTTCAAATACCTTAACAGTGATGGAATCTGTTTTATCGGAAATATTAAAGGAAAACATGATATTACCATTTTTTAATTTAATTGATTCCATGGAAAAAACTTCACCTGAGATTGCTACCCGTTTTTGATGATCCGCTCCTAAACGTGCTATGGCAAGGTGACTGCAGTTTTTTGAAGGCTTTCCAAAAATAACGTTAGTACTGACTGCATTGTTATTTTTCTCAATAACCTTCTCTTGAGGCAGGTTTGTAATTTTTTTATTAGCATCATGTATTTTTTGGATGTACTTTTCTAGAAGATTGTCATCATGCTGTTCCCGCTTTTCTTCTATGATAATTTTCACATCTATATCAAAATAAAAATTGACTTTCATGCATTGACAAATTAATTCTTCATAACCACCCTTGGACAAAATATTAACTCCCATTTTACCAGGGAGTTGGATATATAGAACTGCATCCTTAAGTCTCAAGGTTGCATTCATGAGCCAGATTTTGATGTCTGGAAAAAACCAGCATAAGTTCTCCCTTATTAAATCTAAATCTTCCTTACCCATGGTTTTAAAATCATATTTAGATAGGTTATAATAGGGAACAATATTGACTTTCTTTAAGGCATGGCTGCAATCCATCAACGCACTTGCCAGGGCTTCAAGGTGTGCATACTCCAATAGGCGAGTAATTTCAACATGAATAGTCCAACAGCATTCCCTATTGCTGACCTCCACCGTACGAATCTTACACATCTTTAAAAGTTCTCCAATAATCTGCTTTTTATTAAGCTTGCTTATGTCCATATCAGATTGATGTAAAGTAGACATTGTATTCCTCCATAATCAATCCTTAGTTCCAGTTTTTATATTGGTTGAAACAAATTTAGCTATTTCCCAATACATTTTCATGCGAGCTAGAAAACCCTTGATTAACCCCAGTTTTTCCTCTTTCATGACATGGGTCAAGTCCTCTAATATTACTTCTTTGACAGGTAGATGATTGTCCCTTGCGTACTTTGTGAGCGCCACTTCAACACCAAATCTAGTTGCATCTAGATTAGATATTTGTGAAAAAAGTTCTTTTCCAACTACTCTTTGTCCAGACAAAAAGGGAGCCAGAAACTGAGCCAAATCTGTAGCTATCCGACCATGTTCAAAAACCCCTACAGTCATCACATAACCTTCCTCAATGACTGGCTGAATAAGCTTATTTATATGCTCTTCTTTTAAGCCTATTAGATCGGCATCTAAGAAGAGGATATTTGGGTGTAATGCTAGTTTAGCACCCTCCATCATGGCGCCACCCTTACCAAGGTTCTCCTTTAGTCTAATAACCTTAACTCCATAAGAAGCTGCTACTTGTGCCGTCCTATCGGAAGAACCATCATCCACCACTATAATCTCATCTAGTAGTTTAATGCCAACTAGAACTTTTAAAACATTGCCTATATTGTTTTCTTCATTGTAGGCTGGAATTACAACGGTAACTTTCATTTTTGGCCCCCTTGTAGTTTTACACTAAAGACTCCTTATATCAGCTTTAATAAGATTATTTATTGCTTCAACCACATTTTCTACCCTTACTGATTGTTGTGCTTCTTTGTTTTTGCGTATAACTAAATCTACTGTGCCTTCAGTAATAGTCTTTTTACCAATGATTATCTGCAGAGGATACCCTATTAAATCAGCATCTTTAAATTTAACACCTGCCCTTTCATCCCTATCATCCATGATAACTTCTACACCACTATTCTTAAGATCTTGGTATATACCTTCAGCTACCTGAACCTGCTGCTCATCCCTACTTGAAACAGGAATAACTGCAGCGTGAAAGGGTGCTATTGTCATGGGCCAGATGATTCCATCCTGGTCATGGTTTTGTTCTATGGCAGCTGCCATGGTTCTACCCACACCTATCCCATAACAGCCCATTACTATATAATTATTATTACCCTTTTCGTCGGCATAAACTGCTTTTAAAGCCTCACTATACTTGGTCCCTAGTTGAAAAACCTGACCAACCTCTATTCCCCTGGCTTTTTTTAAACTTCCAGTACTACATGGACATTTTTCCCCTTCTTCCACAATTCTAACATCCGCCTCAATATCAATTCTAAAATCTCTTCCAGGGTTTACATTAATTAAATGGTAGTCCTTTTCATTTGCACCAACTACTATATTTGATAAATAGTTTATTTCAGCATCTGCAATAATTTTCACCTTCTGTGGCATATCAACTGGGCCAACATATCCCATTGGAATCCCTATTTCCTCTTGAATTACAGCTTCACTAGCTATTTCAAGATTTACACAGTCTAGTAGGTTTTTTACCTTAATTTCATTTACCGACCTGTCACCTCTAACAAGAACGCAAACAAGCTCCTCATCAGCCTTGTAGAGCATTGTTTTTATTGTCTTAGACTTTGGAACGTCTAAATGTTCAGCTAATTTATCCATTGTTTTTGCACCTGGTGTATGTACCTTCTCTATGGCCTTGAGTTCTTCCCCTGGCAGCACCTCTGGATGGGCTTCGGCCTTTTCCACATTTGCTGCATATTCACAATTTGGGCAGTACACTATCTCAGCCTCACCATTTTGAGCTAATACCATAAATTCATGGGATGTTTTACCTCCAATGGCGCCTGAGTCTGCTTCAACGGCTCTGAATTCTAAACCACACCTTCTAAAGATATTTACATAGGCATCATACATCTTTTTATAGCTAACTCTCATTCCTTCGACGTCCTTGTCAAAGGAATAAAGATCCTTCATAATAAATTCTCTGCCGCGCATTAAGCCAAATCGAGGTCTGCGTTCATCTCTATATTTATTTTGGATTTGATATAAAAGTAATGGCAGCTGTTTATAGGAGCTAACTTCCTTTCTAACTATATCAGTGAGCACCTCCTCATGAGTAGGGCCCAAGCAAAAGTCACGTTGGTGTCTATCCTTTAATCTAAACAGTTCGTCACCATATACGTTCCACCTGCCAGTTTCAAGCCATAATTCTGCAGGGTGAATACTAGGCAACCCTAACTCTAATCCTCCAGCCTTATTCATTTCATCTCTGATAATATCCATGATTTTTTGCATAACGCGCCAGCCCATTGGCAGGTAGCTATAAACACCTGAAGCGACCTTTTTAATAAATCCAGCCCTTAATAAAAGCTTGTGAGAAACAATTTCTGCCTCAGCCGGCACTTCTCTTAAAGTATTTGCAAGCATATTGGAAACCCTCATTTTAATCACCTTCTCCTAGCATTCTTTTAATTTCTTCTTCTAAAAGGTCCACAAGCTTTTCCTGTGGAGCATTTGCTATTATCTTGCCTTTTCGAAAAACTAATCCCTTTTTATTTCCACCAGCTATGCCAACATCACAATGCTTTGCCTCTCCAGGACCATTTACCGGGCAACCCATGACCGCAACTTTAATAGGCTTGTCTACCCATGCTAGTCTTCTTTCTACTTCTTCAGCCATGGCAATAAGATTTACCTGACACCTGCCACATGTTGGACATGATATTAATTCTAATCCTCTTTTTCTCAGCCCCAAAGCACTTAGAATCTCATATCCTATAAACACTTCGGTTTCAGGAGGACCTGTGAGAGAGACCCTAATAGTATCACCTATTCCTTCTGATAAAAGGATTCCAAGCCCAACAGCAGATTTGACTGTTCCTCTTAATACTGTGCCAGCCTCCGTAACCCCTAGATGTAGAGGGTACTCTACTTCTTTTGCCAGTAACCTGTAGCCCTCTACCATTAACTTAACATCTGAAGATTTGACCGAAATTTTAATTAGATCATAATCCAGGTTTTCTAAAATTCTAACATGCCTTAAAGCACTTTCTACCAGCGCATCTGCTGTTGGAGTTCCGTATTTTTTTAAAATGTCCTTTTCTAGAGATCCTGAATTAACGCCAATTCTAATGGGAATACTTCTTTCCCTGGCTTGAAAGACAACCCTTTTTATGGCATCAATACTGCCTATATTTCCTGGATTTAAACGTAGTCCATCTGCACCACTTTCTATGGATTGAAGAGCCAGCCTGTAGTCAAAATGAATATCTGCAATCAAAGGAATAGAAATTTTAGCTTTAATCTCTCTAATGGCAAGGGCTGCTTCCTGATTAATTACAGCCACTCTCACTAGCTCACAGCCAGAATCACTTAGATTGTTAATCTGCTTTACAGTAGAGCTTATATCTCTGGTATCAGTATTTGTCATTGACTGTACTACTATAGGATTATTTCCGCCAATACACACATTTCCTACGCTGATTACTTTACTCTTTCTTCTCAATTGCTTATTCCCTTTCAATTAAAGATTCTAAGAATGTCTTTATATGTAATAAGTATCATTAAAAGAATTAACATAGCAAACCCTATTAAATGCACAAAGTTCTCCCTTTCAGGATTGATCGGTTTTCCCCTAACTCCTTCTATTGCAAGAAATACAAGCCTGCTTCCATCCAAGGCTGGGATTGGAAGTAAATTAATCAATCCAAGATTTAGGCTCAGCAATGCAGCAAAATTAAAGATCATTCCAGCCCCATATTGTGCTGCCTCACCTATCATCTGAACTATCCCAACTGGTCCAGCAACTTCTGCAGGGGCTTGACCTGTAACTATATGAACTAAACTGGTGACAATCAAAACTAAAATTGCAATGGCGCGTTCAGTTCCAAGTTTCAATCCAGTCCAAACATCATAGGTTTTTAGACTATCCCTTATTCCAATTAGCCCTAAACCTGTTTCAGGATCCTTCTTAGGGGTAACGTCTATCTGCAGTATGGTATTTTCACGCTGCACAGTAATAGTCAAGTTCTTTTCTGGATTTTTCTGTATTATTTGAGTAAGTTCCAGCCAGTTATTAACTGGTTCACCATTGATAGCAGTCAACTGGTCACCCTTTTTCAAGCCTGCTTGTTCTGCTGGGAAGCCTGCAATAGTATCGCCAATGACATTTGAATTAGCCGGAACACCTATAAAGGAAAAAACTAGAACAAATAGTACTATTGCTAACAGAAAATTCATAAGTGATCCTGCTACAATTACCAACATTCGTTGTGATACAGTCTTGCTGTTGAACCCCTTCTCATCATCCTCTGTCCCAGGTTCCATCCCAGACATCTTGTTATAGCCGCCAATAGGAAGTGCCCTTAAAGAGTAATCCGTTTCACCATATTTAACACCCAAGATCTTGGGTCCCATACCAATGGCAAACTCTTCTACTCTAATACCAGTTGCCTTTGCCACTATAAAGTGTCCTAATTCATGGACAAGAATTAGTACTCCAAATATAAGTATAGCTAATACAGCTGTATTCATTAATTAATCAACCCCTTGTAATAAACATTCTTTACTTCCAATCTTATTGCTTTGTCAGCTTCAAGTATATCCTCCAGTGATGGATTGGTAATTTGTTGACTTTTTGCTAGAGCTGTTTCTACCAGCTGGGGAATCTGTAAAAATTTTATCTGGTCATTTAAAAACATCTCTACCGCTGCTTCATTTGCTGCATTTAATATGGTAGGCATAATACCTCCCACTTTACCTGCCCCATATGCCAGTTCCAATGATGGAAACTTTTGCAAATCAGGTTTCTCAAAGGATAATGTACCCACCTGGGTAAAGTCTAGTTGTTTTAGTGCATTCCCCCATCTTTTAGGATATGTTAAAGCAAATTGTATTGGTATACGCATATCAGGATAACCTAGATGGGCCAGTATAGAACCATCAGCATATCTTACCATGGAATGAATAATACTTTGAGGATGAACCACAACTTCAATTCTACTATAGTCTATGCCAAACAGCCAATGGGCTTCAATTACTTCTAAACCTTTATTCATTAGTGTAGCTGAATCAATACTTATCTTACTTCCCATGGACCAATTAGGGTGTTTTAATGCCTCTTGTCGTGTGACATTTCTTAAGGCGTCTAGCGAATAACCTCTAAAGGGCCCTCCTGATGCAGTCAATACTATAGAAGCAATGGCCTCAGCCTGATCTGGTTCAATGCATTGAAATACTGCTGAATGTTCACTATCCACAGGCAATAAGTTAACACCATTCTTATTAACCTCCTCCATTACCAGAGCACCAGCAGCAACTAGTGTTTCTTTGTTAGCCAGGGCAATATCCTTGCCACTTTTAATGGCTGCAAGGGTAGGCACCAAGCCTGCAGCCCCGCTTATAGCAGCAACAACAAGATCAACATCCTCCATCACTGCTGCTTCAACAACTCCTTCTAAACCAGAAAGAACCTTCCTTTGCCTGCTTTTATACTTAACCCCAAGTTTTTTTGCACACTCCTCATTTGTAACTGAAATAACCTGAGGATTATATTTAATTATTTGTTTTTCTATAAGATCTATTCTATTTCCACCTGAAGCAATGGATACAACCTTAAACTGCTCCGGAAACATATCAACCACCTGCAGGGTTTGTAGTCCAATAGAACCTGTACTCCCTAACAATGCTATCTTTTTTTGCATAAGTCCTCCCATTAATAATGACGATTAAATACACCTGATTTCCAGCTAGTTTTAATCACAACCCAGATTATTGGCCCCAATATCAACCCCAATACACCCATGAGTCGTAAACCCACAAATAATGCGATTAGAGCCTCTAATGGATGTAGCCCTATGTTGTCACCTACTACCTTTGGCTGTGAAACTTGTCTTACTACACTAACAATAGTATATAAAATTAGTAGTACAACTGCAAAGCCATAATTGCCATTAAGCATCTCCCATATGATCCAGGGAACAAAAACTGCACCTGGCCCTACAACTGGCAGTATATCTGCAATGCCAACTAATACTGCTACTAAAAAAGCATAAGTCACTCCAAGTATCTGTAAACCTAAAAAGGTAATACCAGCAGTTATCAGCATAAGAATTACCTGGGCCCTTATATAGCCAAAAAGTGCACTGCCGGTCTCTGAGCCAATAAGCACTATCCTCTTATATAGGGTAGAAGGTAAATGCTTTTCAAATGATTTTAATATCATATCTTTATCTCTGCTAATAAAAAATATTGCTATGACTGCAAATACAAAAACTATGATTCCCATTGGCAGCAAGGCAGCCAATTCAATGAGAAAATTGAGCAGTCCTATACTGATGTCTCTTACAGAAGCTAACACATCTGAAGTGTTTTCATCTATTAAGTCCATTAACTGGGGAGGTATATTTATTGCAGTAAAGAGGTTCTGCAAATTATCAGCAATTTCAAGTATTTTTGCATTAATACTGCTGGCATGTTTGGGGAAATCATTAGAAAACTTCATTAATTCTATTACCAACATGGAAATTAGCCAGATGAGAACACCTATAATAGCTGCAAAAAAAAGAGCAATAACTAGTATAATTACTGGTGTCCTGGATAATCTCAGTTTTTTCTCAAATAGGCTTACAATAGGTTCCAGCAGCCCAACAAAAACCAGGGCAATTACAAAGGGAAGTATTAGTGGAATAATTCTACCAAGAATGTTCCAGGCCGCAGGAAAAAGATAGTAATAAAAAAGAAAAATTGCTAAAAATATTAATACAATTGTAGCTGCCTTTAATAAATTTCTAATTTCCTTTTCTGGTAAGTCTTTCATTTAAACTCTTCACCCCAGTTAAAAAATCTTCAAAATGGATATGAAATAATAGGTAATGGGTACTGTAAATAAAATACTGTCAAATCTATCAAGGACTCCACCGTGTCCTGGCAAAAGGTTTCCTGAATCTTTTACATTTGCACTGCGCTTTAAAAGTGATTCAAACAAATCTCCTATCTGTCCCAATATGGATATTAATAAACCAAGGATTATTGCATTTAGGACTCCAATGGGGATTAATGTAAAATGTAAAATGACAGCTGTCAGCATGGTTACTATAATACCGCCTATTGCCCCCTCTTGGGTCTTATTAGGACTTATGCTGGGAGCTAGCTTTCTGCTTCCAAAGTACCTTCCGCTGAAATATGCACCTGTATCAACCATCCAGGTTAATAGAAAGGCCATGAATATTAATAGAAATCCATTGGGCAAGTCTCTTAACAGTAAGATATATTTTAAAAAGCTCAGATATATTACTCCTAAAAGACTTACCGCCATTGTAACTAAACTTATTTTATTAAGTAATACTAGATTAATAATTAACAGCATGAATACTATAAAAATGGCAAAAATACCGTGTTCTCCTTTGTATATATAAGACTCTCCTATCAACAAAAAGCCTCCAATATACATGGACATCTTTAACGGAAAATAGCCTGCATTCTCTGTCATATGTATAAACTCTTTAAGACCTAAAAAGAATACTGCTAAAACTGCTATTAGTAATGGAATGGAACCAAAATAGATTAAAGATATCAATAGGGGTATCCCAAATACAGCAGTAATTAATCTGTGTTTAAGCACCATATCCCCTCCTTATTTCTTTATTCCTCCAAACCTTCTATCCCTATTCTGATAATCAATTATAGCTTCTATTAGATTATCCTTTCGAAAATCAGGCCAGAGGACACTAGAAACATATATTTCCGTATAGGCTGTTTGCCAGAGATAAAAATTTGATAGTCTCATTTCCCCAGAGGGTCTAATTAATAAGTCAGGGTCTGCTTGTCCACCAGTAAATAAAAGGCTAGCAAATATCTCTTCGGTAACTTCATCATTTTTTAAATTGCCTTCACATATTTTTGCTGCAAGTTTTTTGGCAGCCTCTACTATTTCTAATCTTCCCCCATAGTTTAGAGCAATATTTAATATCAGCTTATGGTTTTTTTTAGTCAATGCATGAGCTTTAGCTATTTCAGTCTGTGCAGATGGTGGGAGCTTGTCTAAACTGCCAATACAATTAATTTTCACTCCATTTTTATGTAAGTCATCTTTTTCTGTAGCTAGATGTTTAGTTAATAATTCCATTAAGATACTAACTTCTTCTTTAGGCCTCTTCCAGTTCTCCGTAGAAAATGCAAATACACTAAGTATTTTAATGTTTAACTCTATACAAGCTTTGACTATATCCTTCAAAGCTTCCACACCAGCCTTGTGTCCGGCATATCTTGGCAGGCCCCTTTTTTGGGCCCATCTTCCATTTCCATCCATAATTATTGCCACATGTTGGGGTATCTTATCCCTATTAATCCTACCCAGGGGCATATCTTGGGCGAAATGCTTATTTTTAAAAAATTTTAAGAAGTCCATTTTTTCCTTACTCCTAACCTGATAAGTAAAAGTAAACCCCCTTTTCAAAGGGGGTCATCAAAAAGCAGATCATTGCCTTTAGCCTCATACCCAATAACTAAATATACAGATTTGTGATCATTAGCTTGCCTTAGTATCCTTACTTTATTCAAGTCTAATTGCTGACCCTTATCAGCATAAGTATAATTATAACTTACTTCTATCCCTGCTTGGTATAGTATTTCAAGCCCCATTGATAATTCAAAGCCTAAAACATTAGGAATAATATTCTTCTTAATAACTATACCTCCATTATTTCCATTTCTTTGTTTTCTAATAATTGATTAATTTTTTCAATATAATTATCAGTCAGCTCCTGAATTTTGTCTATGCCTTTTCTTGCATCATCCTCACTTATTTCGCCATCTTTTTCAAACATTTTTATTTGATCGTTGGCATCTCTCCGGGAGTTTCTAACCTCCACACGAAAATCCTCTGACTTCTTTTTAACCATTTTTACAAGTTCTTTTCTTCTTTCTTCAGTCAATTGGGGAATGGAAATTCTGATAACAGAACCGTCATTATTGGGGTTGAGACCTAAATCAGATTTTAATATGGCCTTTTCAATATTACCAATGACACTTTTATCCCAGGGTTGAATCATCAACAATCTTGGCTCTGGTACTGAAATATTGGCCATCTGGTTGATAGGAGTTGGAACACCATAATAATCCACCCTAATCTTGTCCAGGATAGCGGGATTGGCTCTTCCTGCTCTAATAGATGCAAATTCCTTTTTTAACACTTCAATGGTCTTCTTCATTCTTTCTTCCGCTTCACTATAAATCTCGTTTAACATACTCTTACCTCCCTACATATGTTCCAATTTTTTCCCCTAAAACTGCTTTTAAAATGTTTCCGTGTTGATTTATATTAAATACAATCAAAGGTATTTTATTATCCATGCAAAGTGATGTAGCTGTAGAGTCCATTACTCCCAGACCCCTGTTTAGCACATCAATATAATCTAAATCTGAAAACTTTTTTGCAGCAGGATTCTTCACTGGATCACAGTCATATACACCATCCACTTTTTTAGCCATTAAAATTACTTCTGCTTCAATCTCAGCTGCCCTTAAAGCTGCAGTAGTATCAGTAGAGAAGTAAGGGTTTCCAGTTCCCCCTGCAAAAATTACAGTCCTACCCTTTTCAAGATGCCTGATAGCTCTGCGCCTGATATATGGTTCAGCAATTTGCCTCATTTCAATGGCTGTTTGAACCCTTGTATCAACTGAAACAGCTTCTAAAGCATCCTGTAGGGCAAGGGCATTAATGACTGTTGCCAGCATACCCATATAATCTGCCGTTGCTCTATCCATGCCCTTTGAGCTGCCTGATACACCTCTCCATATATTTCCTCCGCCTACCACAATAGCCATTTCTACTCCTAACTTGACCACATCCTTAACCTGCATGGCTATTAAATTTATAGTTTTTTGATCAATACCATAATCATTGTCACCTGCTAATGCTTCACCACTTACCTTTAATATTACCCTTTTAAATTTAGGCTCATGCAATGGATAATCCCTCCATCAACTAAATTAAATTCTACGTGCGCTTTCAAAACCCTTTCAGTATTCAAAAAAAAGAGAACACAAAAGGTGTTCTCTTTAATTTTGACACATCATAGATTGAACTTCTGATGCAAAGTCAGCCTTTTGTTTTTCTATGCCTTCGCCAAGTTCAAAACGACTAAACCTTCTTACAGAAATATTTTCCCCAATCTTTGCTATCTTTTCTTTAATTAAATCCTTAACTGCCTTGTCAGGATCTTTAATAAATGGTTGCTCAAGTAAGCAAATCTCTTTTAGATATTTTTCAAGTCTGCCGGTTACCATTTTTTCTACAACTTTTTCAGGCTTTCCTTCATTTAATGCCTGTGCTTTAAGTATAGTCTTTTCTTTTTCCAAAATCTCTTGGGGTACATCCTCAGGTGATACATATAGAGGTTTAGAAGCAGCTATCTGCATGGCTATATCATGACACAACTCTTTAAAATCGTCTGTCTTGGCAACAAAATCAGTTTCACAATTAACTTCTACTAAAACGCCAATACGACCATTTCCGTGTATGTAAGAGGCAACTGCTCCGTCTGCTGCAACCCTACCTGATTTTTTCGCAGCATCAGCTAAACCTTTTTCCCGTAAGTAGTCAATTGCTTTTTCTAAATTTCCTTCACATTTTTGGAGTGCCTTTTTACAATCCATCATACCAGCACCAGTTTTTTCTCTAAGCTCTTTTACCATTGAAGCGGTGATCATTATCTACACCCCCGGTTTTTACTTAATTTTATTAAGGGGATTGAATAAATCAATCCCCAATACTAGCTATTCATTAATAACTTCTAATTCAGCCTCGCCTATAGCTGCCTGTGCTCCTTCAATAACAGCGTCAGCCATTTTTGCTGTTAATAGTTTAACAGCTCTAATAGCATCATCGTTACCAGGAATCACTATATCTACTTCGTCAGGATCACAATTTGTATCAACAATTGCAACAATAGGTATGTGTAGTCTTTTAGCTTCAGCAATAGCAATTCTTTCTTTTCTAGGATCTACAACAAATAATGCTCCAGGCAGCTCAGTCATTTCCTTAATACCACCAAGGAATCTTTGAAGCTTATCCCTCTCATGCATCAACTGTGCAACTTCCTTTTTAGGCAAAAGATTAAATGTTCCATCTACTTCCATTTTCTCAAGTTCGTATAATCTTTCAACTCTTTTGCGAATGGTTCCAAAGTTAGTCAGCATTCCTCCAAGCCAACGCTCATTTACATAAAACTGTCCAGAACGCTCAGCTTCTTCTTTTACAGATTCTTGAGCTTGTTTTTTAGTCCCTACGAATAAAATTTTCTTTCCGCTAGCTGCAACATCCCTAATGAAGTTATATGCATCCTCAACCATTCTTACTGTTTTTTGTAGGTCGATAATGTAAATACCATTTCTTTCAGTAAAAATGTAACGAGCCATTTTAGGATTCCATCTTCTAGTCTGATGGCCAAAATGAACACCTGCTTCTAACAATTGTTTCATTGAGATAACACTCATTACGTACACCTCCTCTCAGGTTATATCCTCCGCTTACTGTCATCATTCACCAAAGACTAATTAATAGCCACCCATGTGGAATTCCAGCAGCGTGTGTATTTTTCACCTAAAAAAGTATATCACACACTTATATTATTGACAATAATTCTAATAGTAAATTCAAGAAATTTTCAACCCAATAATTATCCTCTTAACTTGGTTAATTCTTCAAGTAAGTTCTCATTTAAAACTCTAATATAGGTCCCCTTCATGCCAAGGGACTTGGACTCAATGACACCAGCACTCTCAAATTTTCTTAAAGCATTAACAATTACTGACCTTGTAATGCCAGCTCTATCTGCTATCTTACTGGCAACTAAAACTCCCTCATCGCCATCTAATTCAGCAAAAATATGCTCAACTGCCTCTAGCTCAGAATAAGACAAGGTACCCAGGGCAATGTGCACTGCTGCTCTTTTGCGTGCTTCGTCTTCAATTCTTTCAGCCTTTGACCTCAAGATTTCCATGCCTACCACAGTTGCACCATATTCTGCCAGTATCAAGTCTTCACTTGTAAACTCATCATTAAATTTGGCTAGCACCAGAGTACCTAAACGCTGGCCACCGCCCATAATAGGTACTATAGTAGATAACTTACTGTTAAATAAACAGCTTTGACCTGCAGAATTAAATACACATGAGTTTTCATTTTGGCTGAAATTAGCCTTGGTTTCACTAATTCTTAGCAATTCATCGTTATATGTTTCTGGAAATCTTTCAGAACGGTATACTATGTTTTCCATAATTTCACATGCAAAACCTTCAATAAAGGCATGTCCTAGTATTTTACCGTGCCTGCTGACTATATAACAATTAGCATCAATCTCCTGGCAAAGAACCTGGGCAATTTCATCAAAATCTACTGGGTTTCCTGCCGTTTTTTGTAGTAATCTGTTAATGTTTCTGGTTTTTTCTAATAAAGATTTCAATATATTCCCTCCTTGTAATAAACCAAATTAAGTACTAATATATGTTATAGTATATAACGACTTAAATCTTGGTCTTGAACTATATTATTTAATTTATCTTCCACAAACTTTTTATCTATTATGATATTCTTCTGGTCAATATCTGGGGCATCATAAAATAAATCTTCTAAAAGCTTTTCTAATATGGTATGTAACCTTCTTGCACCTATATTTTCTGTTTGTGCATTAACCGTTGAACCAATCTCTGCTATTGTATTTATAGCATCTTCCATAAAATCAATTTTTATTCCTTCTGTTTCTAATAATGCTGTATATTGTTTAATCAGGGAATTTTTGGGTTCTGTTAGTATCTGCTTAAAGTCATCTTTTGTAAGACTCTGCAGCTCAACTCTTATTGGAAACCTACCCTGCAGTTCCGGTATCAAATCGGAAGGTTTACTTGTGTGAAAAGCTCCTGCAGCAATAAATAATACATGGTCTGTTTTTACAGGACCATGCTTGGTCATTACTGTTGAGCCCTCTACTATGGGAAGAATGTCTCTTTGAACACCACCTCTTGAGACATCTGGCCCATGACCACTTTCTTGCAGAGCAATTTTATCAATCTCATCAAGAAAGACTATTCCCTCTTGTTCAGCAGCATTGATTGCAGCAGTTACAACTTCATCCATATCTATCAATTTGTCGGCTTCTTGTTGTAAAAGTATTTTTTTTGCTTCTTTTATAGGTAATCTTTTCTTCTTACTTTTTTTTGGCAGAATTCCTCCTAACATGTCTTGAAAATTAATCCCCATTTCTTCCATACCAGAACCAGAAAAAATCTCTAAAGTTGGCGCTGTGTTGTCTTGTACTTCAATTTCTATTAATTCTTCCTCCAGCTCAAGTCTATTGAGTTTACTTCTTAAAATCTCCCTTTGTTCCTTTACTCTCTCTATCCTGTTCTGGAAATCCTGTTCTTGGGCGTCTGTGTCTGAAGCATTAGCATCTGTTCCAAACAACAGTTCTAATGGATTCTTATTGCTCTTTGATTTAGCTGGCAGGGGCATTAGGATGTCAATTATTCTATCCTCAACACCCTTTTCTGCTTGTTTTTGAACTTTATCTCTTTTTGTAGTTTTTATCATCCTAATGGATGTTTCTACCAGATCCCTGATTATAGATTCAACATCCCTTCCAACATAGCCTACTTCTGTGAACTTTGTAGCTTCTATTTTTATAAAAGGTGCATTAACAAGCCTGGCAAGTCTCCTTGCTATTTCTGTTTTGCCAACTCCTGTTGGACCAATCATAATAATATTCTTGGGGAAAATCTCTTCCTGAAGCTCCTGGCTTAACTGTTTACGTCTATATCTATTTCTTAATGCTATAGCTACGGCTTTTTTTGCATCACCTTGACCAACTATATATTTGTCTAAATGCATAACTATTTCCTTGGGAGTCAAATAATCCATTTTTTCCCCTCCATATTATAACACTTCAACAGTAATATTGTGATTTGTAAAAACACATATTGATGCTGCAATATGTAAAGCTTCAGTAACTATCTCTTCTGGAGATAATTTAGTATGATTTGCTAAAGCTTTAGCCGCTGCTAACGCATAACCTCCACCGGAACCAATGGCTGCTATATTATCATCTGGCTCTATTATTTCTCCGTTACCAGAAATAATAACCAACTGTTCATGATTTCCTACTACAAGCAATGCCTCAAGTTTTTGAAGTATTCTATCTGAACGCCATTCTTTTGCCAATTCTACCGCAGCCCGCTGAATATTACCTTGATGCTGTTCCAGTTTTTTTTCAAATTTATCAAATAAGGTAAATGCATCAGCTACTGACCCTGCAAATCCAGCCAGTATTTTGCCATTAAATAGTCTTCTAACTTTTTTTGCCCTCTGCTTCATAACTGTTTTATCTCCAAAGGTAACCTGCCCATCCCCACCAATTGCCAGCCTATTACCTTTTTTTACAGCAACTATAGTTGTTGCATGAAACATTTGCTCACACCTTTCTTTGTTCTGCCTAGCTTATGCTCTTGGATGAGCCTTATCATAAACCTGTTTAACTCGACTTTTTGTAAAATGTGTATAAATTTGTGTTGTAGACAGTTCCACGTGGCCCAGCAGCTCTTGCACAGATCGCAAATCAGCCCCATTATCCAACATATGCGTTGCAAAGCTATGTCTAAAGGTATGTGGACTGACATTTTTGCTAATGGCTGCTGTTTTAATATACTTTTTAACAATATTCCTAATGCTTCTGTCAGTCAACCTATCTCCCCTGTTATTTAAAAAAAGAGCTTGGGTATTCTTTTTTTCATTTAGAAGCTTTACTCTACTTTCACTTATGTAGACCTTGAGATAATGAATTGTCATATCAGACAGCAGGGCCAGTCTTTCCTTATTTCTTTTACCTAGTACCTTTATGCACTTGTTTGGCCAGGAAATATCTTCAATGTCTATTGACACAAGCTCACTAACCCTAACACCTGTTGCATACAATACCTCCATTATAGCCCTGTCTCTAATGCCATAAATACTTTGCAAATCTGGCATTTGTAAAACTGCCGTGACTTCTTCTCCATATAAAAATGTAGGCAATCTTTTTTCGGTTTTTGGCAGGGATAGCCTCAATACAGGAGATTGTTCAAGAATACCCTTATTTACCAGGTGCGTAAAGAAACACCTTAGGGCAGACATTTTTCTTGATATGGAGTTTCTGCTTAAGCTTTTAGAATATAAAAAGGCCAGATATTTTCTAATAGTCAATAGTTTAATTTCTTCTATAGATATACTCAAATCTCTACAATATGTCAGGAAATCTTTAACATCATCCCCATAAGCCTTTACAGTATTTTCAGATAGGTTTTTCTCAATTAATAGATGGTTATTAAAAGGTATAATATATCCATCTACATTCATGTACACCACCTACAGTACTATTTACTTTTAAAAACTAAAAAGCACTAAAAATCCTGTCTTTAATGTTAACATATCAAAATATATTAGACAAGATAATGAAAATATATTTTTGTAATATTCAAAATATATTTATATACTCTCTAAGCCTGCTATTATTTCTTGTAAATCTTCCATGGCTCGCTTTGCCATTAAAGCTTTTTTGAGCTTCTTATCCTTGATGGTTTTCCCCAAGGGGCTAAACAGCCCAAAGTTAACATTCATGGGCTGAAAAGCTCCTGCTCCAGGTCTGGTAATGTAATTGCTTAACGCTCCAATGGCAGTAGTAGTAGGAAGCACAATAGGATCTTTGCCCTTTAAAAGGTTGTAACAATTAATTCCAGCCACCAGACCGCTAGCTGTACTTTCAACATACCCTTCCACACCTGTAATCTGACCAGCAAAAAAAATGTCATTTTGGGAAATTAATTGGAAGGAAGGTTTTAGTAGTTCTGGACTATTTATAAAAGTATTTTTATGAATAACCCCGTAACGCACTATTTCTGCTTTTTCCAGACCAGGAATCAGTCTTATCAACTTTTCCTGATGACCCCACTTTAGACTGGTTTGAAAGCCCACAAGATTAAAAAGAGTACCTTCCATATTATCTTTGCGGAGCTGAACAACAGCATATGGTTGAGTATTATCCTTTGGATTTATAAGGCCAACAGGCTTTAACGGACCAAAAATTAAGGTTTTGAAACCCCTTTTGGCCATAACTTCAACTGGCATGCACCCTTCAAAATAAACCTCTTTTTCAAATACTTTGGGTTTGTTTACTTCTGCTGTCACAAGATAATCATAAAAAGCCTTATATTCTTCCTCTGTCATTGGACAGTTTAAATATGCTGCTTCCCCCTTATCATACCTTGAGGCCCAATAGACCTTTTCCATATCTATACTATCCTTAGTGACAATGGGGGCCGCTGCATCATAAAAATGTAAATAGCTGGAGCCAGTAAATTCTAATATAGATTGTGCCAGGCTGTCACTGGTTAGTGGTCCTGAAGCTATGACTAATGGTCTGTGATTAGGAATTTCCTTAACTTCCTCAATACTAACTTCAATATTTTCATGACTACTAATCTTTTCTGTGACCATCCTTGAAAATCTGTCTCTATCAACGGCTAATGCCCCACCTGCCGGCACTCTGGTTTCATCAGCACATTTAATTATCAAAGACTTGAGCATTCGCAGCTCTTCCTTTAATATTCCCACAGCATTGTCAAGGGAATCAGCCCTTAGAGAATTGCTGCAAACCAGCTCTGCTAATTGATCTGTCTTATGAGCAGGAGTCATGGCTATAGGCCTCATTTCTTTTAATATAACTTTAACTCCACGCTCTGCTAATTGCCATGCTGCTTCTGAGCCCGCCAGACCTCCACCAACAACCATTACTGAGTTAGTGAGCATTTACCTTATCACCTTTCGTTTCTTTCTCTGCTTTATCATCAACAAAGTCACATTCCTTTGAAGTACAAACAATTTTATTTTCTTTTTTTGAGTTCTTTTCCACCAAGAACCCTTTACACTCTGGACAAGCTAATCCTGTTGGTTTATCCCATGAGACAAAATCACATTCAGGATAGCTACTGCAGCCATAGAATATTCTTCCCTTTTTACTTTTACGTATTATAATATCTCCAGCCTTACACTGTGGACACTTAACTCCAATGTTTTCAATGATAGGCTTGGTGTTTCTGCATTCGGGAAAGCCTGGACATGCAAGAAACTTGCCGTATCTCCCCATTTTAATAACCATATTTCTACCACATTTTTCGCATAGCTCCTCAGAGACTTCATCTTCGAGCTCAATCTTGCCTATTTCATTTTCCGCCTTGTCAAGGAGCTTCTCAAAGGGACTGAAGAACTTATCAATAACTTCCTTCCATGTGGCAGTCCCCGCCTCAATTTTATCCAACTCTTCTTCCATTTTTGCAGTAAATTCCACATTAATTATGGAAGAAAAGTACTCATCTAACAGCTCTGTAACTAAATATCCAAGGTCAGTAGGCTGAAAATTCTTTTGTATTCTTTGTACATAACCCCTGGCAATGATAGTTTCTATAATGGGGGCATATGTACTTGGCCTTCCTATGCCTAGTTCCTCCAGTGTTTTTACAAGTGATGCTTCGGTAAACCTTGGAGGCGGTTGAGTAAAATGCTGTTTAGGAATAATATCTAATGCCAGCAGCTTATCTCCCTCTGCTACCTCAGGCAAAATACCCTCCTCCAGTTCCTCCTCTGTGTTATCACTGCCCTCAATATATACCTTCATGAAACCATGAAATTTTAGTATAGAACCATTGGCTCTAAATATATAATCGTCTACTGTTAAATCTATGGTTATTGTGTCAAAAACTGCTGATGCCATTTGGCTGGAAATAAATCTCTCCCAAATCAACTTATACAATCGAAGCTGGTCTCTAGACAGATTAGCCTTTATATCATCAGGAGCTCTAAAAACAGATGTAGGTCTTATTGCCTCATGGGCATTCTGGGCCTGCTTTTTAACTGAGTATTGCCGCGATTTTTGGGGATAATATTCTTTCCCATAAGAATTAATAATATATTCCCTGGCCTCTGCCTGGGCTGCTTCAGATATTCTGGTAGAATCAGTTCTGATATAAGTAATCAAGCCTGTTAATCCCTGTTTTTTCCCAAGGTCAATACCCTCGTACAATTGCTGTGCAATTCTCATTGTTTTTTTGGCAGTAAAATTCAGCTTCCTAAAGGCCTCTTGCTGAAGGCTGCTGGTGACAAAGGGAGGTGCAGGGTTTTTGCGCCTTTCCCTTTTTGTCACTTTAGAGATGTGTGCCTCTTTGCCTTTGACTTTCTCTACTATTAACCCTGCTTCTTCACTAGTCTTTATATCGACATTTTTACCACTAATTTTAAAAAGTTTTGCTTCGAATCTTTTTTCTTTTTTACTTACACCAAATTGTCCCGTAATAGTCCAATATTCTTCTGAAACAAAGTCTTCAATTTCATCTTCTCTATCACATACCAGTTTAACTGCAATTGATTGAACCCTTCCTGCACTGAGACCTTTTCGAATCTTTTTCCACAATAAGGGACTTAATTTATACCCCACAAGCCTGTCTAAGATCCTTCTAGCCTGCTGCGCATCCACCCGCTTCATATCTATGGGTCTGGGATTCTTAACAGCTTCAGCTATAGCTCCCTTTGTGATTTCATTAAATTCTATTCTGCAAGGTTCATCTGACTTGATATTTAAAACCTGCTGCAAATGCCATGCAATGGCTTCTCCTTCTCTGTCAGGGTCAGCAGCAAGCAAAATCTTCTTGGACTTTTTGGCACTTTCCCGTAATTCCTTAAGAATTTTACCCTTACCTCGTATTGTTATATATTTAGGTTCATAATTATTCTCCGGTTCAACTCCCAGTTGACTTTTAGGCAAATCTCTGATATGTCCCATGGATGACTTTACTATATATTTTCTTCCTAGAAATCTACTTAGGGTTTTTGCTTTAGCAGGAGATTCTACTATAACTAAAACATCGGCCATTTTTTCACCCCGATCCTTCTATATCCCTTCATTAAAGGAACTTCTTATTATTTTTTTCCCACAAACCTGATTAATTAAACCCTTAACTTCTAATAATGTTAATAAACTATTTAATTCATCTGGTTTTAGACCAGTTTTAGCACATAAAAATTCTATTTCCACTGGATTGTCATTGATTAGGTTTAATACAAGCTCTTCTTCTTTGCTTAAGGGTATTTTATGCCCATGATTATGTAGTGAGGATTCACTTTCCGTGTTCCAGCAACCAATGTATTCTTCTAGAACTGAATCAATGTCAGTAATTATTTTTGCACCCTGTTTTAGTAAATTATTTGTACCTCTACTATTCTTGCTTGTTATGTTTCCAGGCACAGCAAAAACATCCCGTCCCTGCTCAAGTGCAAAGTCAACGGTAATTAGTGAGCCACTTTTGGCGGCTGCCTCTACAACAATAACACCTTGTGAAAGACCACTAATTAACCTGTTTCTTGCGGGAAAGTTAGCAGCTTCAGGGCCTACACCAGGAGGATATTCACTTATGACTAATCCATTTTGAATTATTTTATTGAACATACCTTTGTTTTCTGGTGGATATATCACATCCAGGCCTGATCCCAAAACAGCTGTTGTGTAGCCTCCAGTTGATAATGCTCCTAAATGAGCATGAGAATCAATACCCCTGGCCATGCCGCTAATAACATTAATACCCTTTTGAGCCAACTTGATAGCTAGATACTTGGTAACCTCTTTCCCGTAATTACTGCAGTTTCGGGAGCCAACTATTGCAATGTTTAAAGCATGCCCTTTCAAAAGCCCTTTATAAAAAAGAATAAAGGGAGGATCATGTATTTGTTTTAATAATGATGGGTAACGGTCATCGTCTATTGTAATATATTCTATCCCTTTGGATAATACGAATTCATGATACTCCTTAAGATTTAATTTATCCCGTGTTTTGGAAAATTCCTCAGAGACCTTAGCATAACCACCAAGAGCTTTTGTCCACTCAACAGGATCTGCTTCCCAAGCCTTCTTCGGGTCCCCAAAGTATGTGATCAGCCTTTCAAGCCTGGCGGGACCAATACCTCTTATTTTAGAAAATCCCAGGTAATATAGTCTATTTTCCATATCCCATACCTCTTAAAAGTTATCTTCATCTAAATTCCTACACCTTTATTTCTAAAAGTGTAAAGAAAAACAACACCGAAACAACGGTGTTTTTCAGAAATAGCTTCATAGCGAATACTATTATAACTTTTATTAATTGTCAAGAATATTTGGGTAAAATAATTCATTAGTCTTGAACCATTCGTAAGGAGATCCTCCCCTTATTCATATCTAGATTATCAACCCATACTGTTACTACATCTCCAACAGATACTACTTCCATGGGATGCTTTACATAATTCCTTGAAAGTTTAGAAATGTGAACCAGCCCATCCTCCTTCACGCCTATATCTACAAATGCTCCAAAATCCACAACATTTCTAACTGTCCCCTGTAGCTCCATTCCCTTTTTTAAATCCTGTATTTGCAGAACATCTGTACGCAGAATGGGTTTGGGCACCTGGTCTCGAGGATCTCTTTCCGGACTTATTAAATTATTGATTATATCTGTTAAGGTAGGCTTGCCTAGTTCTAGTTTTGCACTTAGAGCATCAATATTTATCTGTCCCAATGCTTCCTTAAGCTCAACTGAACCAATCTTATCTTCAGTAAGACCTACATGCTTTAATAGAAGCCTTGTTTCTTTATAAGTTTCTGGATGGATGCCTGTTCTATCCAGTGGATTGTCTCCATCCATTATTCTTAAAAACCCTATACACTGTTCATAGGTTTTCTTGCCAAGCTTTTTTACATTCTTTAACTGATCCCGATTGGCAAACCTTCCATCTTCATCACGTTTATTAACAATATTTGCAGCAACAGTTTTATTAAGGCCAGCAGCATACTGTAATAAAGAAACAGATGCAGTATTCACATTGACACCTACCTGGTTGACCGCTGTTTCTACCACAAACTTTAATGCAGAGTTTAGACTCTGCTGGCTTACGTCATGCTGATACTGGCCAACACCTACAGACTTTGGATCAATTTTAACCAACTCCGCCAGGGGATCTTGTATTCTTCTAGCAATTGACACGGCACTTCTTTCTTCTACCTGCAGGTCAGGAAATTCTTCTCTTCCCTGACTGGAAGCAGAATATACACTTGCTCCTGCCTCATTAACAATGATGTATGGGACATGGTTATTCAGTTCTTTTATTGTCTCAACAATAAACTGCTCAGTCTCTCTGGAGGCAGTTCCATTTCCAATGGCAATGACATTTACCAGGTATTTATTAACCAGGCTTTTTACAACTTCCTTGGATTTTTGAATTTCTTTTTTTGGAGGTGTTGGATAAATAACATTGACAGCAAGGAGCTTTCCTGTTTCATCTACAACTGCCAGCTTGCAGCCAGTCCTATAAGCTGGATCAATTCCTAACACAATCTTGTTTTTCAAGGGTGGCTGAAGTAAAAGATTTCGAAGATTCTTGGCAAAAACATTTATAGCCTGCTCCTCAGCCTTCTGTGTTATTTCTCTTCGTATTTCTCGTTCAATAGAAGGTTCAATAAGCCTTTTATAACTGTCTTCTATGGCTTCCTCAATATTACTCATCACAGGTGAAATATTTGAATTTATTACTCGTGATTGTATGTAAGCAATACTCTTTTCTGCAGGACAAACAAGCTTAACTCTCAATACCTCTTCCTTTTCTCCCCTATTAATGGCGAGGACCCGGTGTGATGGCATCTTTGATGCCAATTGCTCATATTCATAATAAACTTCATATGTGTTCTTTTCATCAATAGATTTATCCTTGACCGTGGACTGCAGAATTCCTTCCTTAAGTGCAATATCTCTTAATGCCCCGCGAATACCTGGATCGTCAGCTATAACTTCTGCAATAATGTCTTTTGCACCTTGAATAACATCTTCAACTGTATTTAAATCATGTTCCTCTGATATGTATTTTTCTGCTTCCTTTAAAACATTAGCTTCTTTGGGAAATGAAAGCATCCACAAAGCAAAAGGTTCTAAACCCTTTTCTCTGGCCACCATGGCCTTTGTCCTTCTTTTCTGTCTAAATGGCCTGTATAGGTCCTCAACCTCTTGTAATATTTGGGCTTGATGTATTTTTTCAGATAATTCATCTGTCAGCTTACCCTGCTCGCTAATTAATCTAATTACCTCTTCTTTTCTGGTATTTAGAGAGTTTATATACTCCCACTTTTCCCAGACCTTTAGGATTGTCACCTCATCAAGGCTCCCAGTGAGCTCCTTACGATAACGTGCAATAAAGGGAATTGTATTCCCTTCTGTTAACAGCTGGACCACATTATTTACTGCCTTAACATCAAGGACTAGTTCCTTTGCTATAGTTTTTACTATAGCTGCTTGTGATGTGTTTATATCTGACATTTAATTACCTCCAAAGTTTCTACTAAAACTGGTAGTCTTTCATTAATCTGTCATAATCTCTATATTGTATGGCCTCGGCTAAATGTTTTGCTTCTATTTGATCTGAGTTGTCCAAATCAGCAATTGTTCTTGACAGTTTAAGTATATTATTATATGACCGCATTGAAAAAGAATATTTTTCATAAATCATATCATATAATCTTTTTGCATCATTATTTAGTTCACAATACCTTCTAATTTGTTTTATATTCATTTCAGAATTGGAGGATATGCCGCATTTAGACAACCTTTCGTTCTGCCTTTGTTTTGCCATTTCCACCCTTTGTTTAACCTCTTGACTTCTTTGCTCTTTGTTGTTCTTATAAGCAGCTAGCTCACTCTTTTTCACCCTTGGCACCTGAACCTGTAAATCAAACCTATCTAATAACGGCCCAGATATTTTAGATAAATATTTTTTTATTTGCATGGGTGTACATATACACTCTTGTAAATCATCACCAAGGTATCCGCATGGGCAAGGATTTAAAGCCCCTATAAGGGTGAAGGTGGCTGGAAATTTTACTGCTGCAGCTACTCTGCTTATTAATACCTCCCTATCCTCTAAGGGCTGTCTTAAAGCCTCTAAAACCCTCTTGTGATATTCTGTCAATTCATCTAAAAAAAGAACACCATGGGCTGCCAAACTTATTTCACCAGGCTTGGGAATAACTCCTCCTCCTATTAGGCTGGCCTGGCTTATGTTGTGATGTGGGGCTCTAAAAGGCCTTTCAGTAATTAATGGGTTGTCTCTAGGCAGAAGTCCACTTACACTGTAAATTTTTGTAACCTCTAGTGACTCCTGCAATGACATTTTGGGCAATATACCGACCATTGCTTTAGCTAACATTGTTTTTCCTGAACCAGGTGGCCCAAGCAGCAGTACATTGTGCCCTCCGGCAGCCGCTATCTCTAAAGCCCTTTTAGCATTTGATTGTCCAACTACATCATCAAAATCAATCTGTGTATCCCTGGGGGAAATTAGCGGCAGGGAATAATCTATAGGGACTGGATCTCTTTTACTATTTAGGAAATCCACTACTTCTTTTAGTGTATTTAAACCATATGCCTTAATTCCGGCAGCCAAGGCAGCTTCCTGCCCATTATCCTGGGGTACTATTATTTTATAAATTTTTTTATCCGCTAATCCCGAAGCCATTACTAATACCCCTGGTACTCGCCTTAATTCACCTGACAAGGACAGCTGACCAAGGAGGAAGAAATCTCCCAATTTAGCCATGCTAACCTGGCCTGTAGCAGCTAATACTCCTATGGCAATGGCTAGATCATAGATAGGACCTTCCTTCCTTATATCGGCAGGTGCCAGGTTAATGGTCACCCTTTTGGGAGGAAATTCAAATCCAGAATTTTTAACTGCAGCCCTAACCCTCTCCTTTGATTCTCTAATAGATGTATCCGGCAAACCAACTATATCAAAGGCTGGTAACCCAGAAGAAACGTCAACCTCCACTTGCATGGGACAGCTTTCTAAGCCTAATATGGAACAACTGTTTACAACTGCTAGCATAATACAAACTCCTTTGGCATAAGAAAAAAATAAAAATATCTCACTATTACTCTAATTCTGCCTGTTTCTATATTTTTCCTGCCAGAAAGCATAAATAATATTTAATTAGTGGATACTACCATGGCCAGGGCTGCAGCTCCAACAACTCCCGTTTTGGCACCCAGGTGTGCTGGCTGTATTTCTACTTTAGAGGCTGGACCATAGGCCAGCTTTTCTACCCTTTCACGTACCCTTGCAAATAGTAAATCCCCTACCTTTGCTACCCCTCCACCTATAATTACCTTTTCAGGGTTAATAACATTTACAAGGTTTGCAATGCCAATACCTAAAAAATCAATAGCCCGATCTGTAACTTCAGTAGAAACCATATCACCCATTTCTCTGGCCTTGAAGACATGTTCCGCCCTGATATCATTAAGAGCAGCCAGTTTTGTAACCATACTCTTTTGTCCTGCCTTAATTCTTTCTATAACTCCCCTGGCAATGGCACTGCCTGAGCTTATGGTTTCCCAACAACCTTTATTTCCGCAATTGCATTCATCTCCATTTATATCAAGAATCATATGCCCTATTTCTCCGGCAGCCCCCCAGGCCCCATTGAGAAGACTTCCATTAACGATTAAACCGCCACCAATACCAGTACTTACAGTAAGATAAATCATATGCCTGGCTCCTGTCCCACTTCCAAAAATATGCTCAGCTAAAGCTGCAGCATTTGCATCATTGTTTAATGTAACTGGAATATTATATTTAGACTGAAAAAAGTCCCTAATGGGAAAATCATTCCAACCGGGTAAATTAGTAAGAAAATAAATACGACCCCTTGTGTGATCAACTGCTCCAGGCACTCCCATGCCTATTCCAGAAATATCACGAAAAGATAGCTGACCTGCATTAACAACTTCATCTAGAAGTACACACATTCTGTTTAAGACCTTTTCAGGACCATCTTCAGCCATAGTTAGAACTCGATTGGAGCTCAATATATTTCCTCTCTTATCTACAAGTGCAGCTTCAATTTTTGTTCCCCCCAGGTCCAAGCCTAGATAATACACCATTTCACTTCCCCTCAAAAAATATGTTAATTAGATACAAGGAATAATTAGGCTCTTAGTAGGCAAGTTCAACACCTGTTATCTCAGAAACCTCCTTTGTAAGTGCCATTAAATCATCCCTGTTAACTTCCCTGATTGATGTTTTGCCTAAAGCCTTAATGCCATCCTCCATTTCCAGGGTACAGGATTTCAAAAACTTTTCCAGGCTTTTAGCACCCTCATAAATATTAAATTGTTTTTTAAATACGCCATTGTACCAAACCACCTGGGTTGGTGGTTCAAAGGGTAAAGCCTGAAAAACCTGATTGTGAGATACTGCATATAATGCTGCTGTACCAATATATACGGCATCTGCTCCCAGAGCAATGGCTTTTAAAAAATGTCCTGGGTTAAATAATCCCCCTGAAACAATCAGGCTGACTTTTCCTTTGAGGTTTTTGCTTTCAAGGTATTTAACGCTCCTACATAATGCATATAATGTAGGCAGGCCAAAATCATCCTGTAGAATAGGTGGACTGCCGCTGCCGCCAGCTTGAGCACCACCCAGGGTTATGAAGTCTACTTCAGACATTATAGCCACATCCAGATCCCTTTCTAAATATTTACCACAACCTATTTTGCAGCCTACAGGCACACCACCTGTAACCTCCTTTAATTCACCAACTAATTCTTTTAGGGATCCTTGATTTTTAAGTTCTGGCATTATGGCATTTATTACAGCATCCTGGTTTTTCTTTAACCCCATTATTCTGCGAGAAGTTTTATCCAGTTCTTTCTCTTTGGTAATATGACCTACCCCACCATAAGCACCCTGCCCAATTTGAATTTCGATCATATCTGCCTTTCTAAGGGTTTTTTTGTCCCTTGCCCAGCTTGCCCTGGGCAGCTGCAGTATTAAAAGCTTGGCAGCTTTTCTTTCTGCAGGATGCATGCCGGCTTCTCCGGTATTTGTAGCAGTCCCTGCTGCTGATGCGGCCCTGGCTATGGCAACCTTCACTTTGCTGTCTAAGGCAGTTCCATTTGCCATTCCTCCCACAAGTATTGGAATGCTAACCTTCAAGGGTTTTTTGGCCTTTGGGCCAATTATTACAGAGGTGTCTATGATCACATTATCTTCAGTAGCATGTTTGTCCAATTGGGCCATATTAAACATTAAATCATCAAAGTGTAAAAATTTCCTTGGACTTCCCAGGGGTCTCTCGATGACTGTACCCTTTTCTGCTCTCATGTTGTTTTCAACTACATTCTGGAAGCCTATCCTTTTAGTTGCACTATACAGTTCCATTAAATTTCTCTCATAGGGTTCTGTCATTATTGTTTTTGTAAAATTATTTATGGTCCTCTTAATACCATATCTGGTTAACCAATATATGCCTGCCCCAGTCAACATAAAACCAGCTGCACTTATTCCAACCTGCCTGAACTTTGCAATTTTTATAAGAAAAGCTCCATTCACATATACCACCCCCACGTTAAAAGCTGTTAATGATATTATGTGAATAAATCCACGTATTATTTAAAGTATTATCTAAAAGGCATCCTGAATAATTTCGCAGGTATAATCCATTCCTTTTTTTTCAATGGAAACAACATCAAAGCGGCAGTTCTTTTGGAATATATTGTTAACCTTTAAGTAATATGCTGCAACCTTTCGGATTTTCTTTTGTTTCACAGCTGAAACACTTTCGTAAGGTAAGCCATAGTTGGTGTTTCTTCTGGTTTTTACCTCAATAAATACTATGTAATTCTCCTTATATGCAATAATATCTATTTCACCTAATTTGCATCGATAATTAACAGTAATAATCTCATATCCTATTTCCTTTAAGTGTTTTTGTGCCAGCAATTCACCTCTTTTGCCTATTTCATGATTGTCCATTCTCTCCACTCCCCGGATAATATGTAAAAGAAAAAGCCCTAGGAGCATTATAACACTACCAGGACTTTTGTTTTAAGGATTTTTCTTTACTGAATAAATAGGGAATTTGCAGCTTGAACAGTTAGGTCAATTAATGGAGTAAAGTAGATTCCCAAGAATAAGCTGACAACCAT
Source organism: Desulfitibacter alkalitolerans DSM 16504 (assembly GCF_000620305.1). Taxonomy (NCBI): domain Bacteria; kingdom Bacillati; phylum Bacillota; class Clostridia; order Neomoorellales; family Desulfitibacteraceae; genus Desulfitibacter; species Desulfitibacter alkalitolerans. The sequence continues at coordinate 187,879 of NZ_KK211100.1, forward strand.
ACATATTACAACGGCTGTTTTTAATCCAGACGATACCCTGACTGGTTCTGCATTTTCCTCAGCCTTACCTATATACATAACCTTTACTACAATCAGGTAGTAATAAACAGAAACCATACTCATGACAATTCCTATGAAAGCCAGCCATACATATCCCGCGTCTATAATAGCAGTAAAGAGGAGCAGCTTTCCTACAAACCCTGCTAAAGGCGGTAATCCTGCAAGGGATATAAGGCTTATGAACATGGCTGCCGCTAACAAGGGAGATCTGGTGGCAAGTCCAGCATAATCTTTAATCTCAAAGGATCCGGTCCTGTTGTAAAAGGCTGCTACCACAGCAAAGGCTCCAATATTAGCAAAAACATAGGTCATTGAATAGAACAATAATGCAGCTATACCAAGTTCACTAAAGGCAATTAAGCCAAGTAAAATATAACCGGCTTGTGCAATACTTGAGTAAGCAAGCATTCTCTTTATATTAGTCTGGGGTATTGCTACCAGGTTACCAAAAATCATGGTAAGAACAGCTAAGGCTGTAACCACCACTATCCAAAGATTTGCCAGGTCAGGAAGTGCAATTACAAAAATCCTAACTAGTACTGCAAAGGCAGCTGCCTTGGATGCTACAGCCAGGAAAGCTGTAATTGGCGTCGGGGCACCCTCGTAAATATCTGGTGACCACATGTGAAAGGGCACTGCAGAAACTTTAAAGGCTAATCCAGACAGTGTAAATATCATTCCTAGTACTAGTAGTGGTTGTACACCGTTAACTGCAACTGCTGCTACCATGTCCTCAATAATAACGGTTCCTGTCGCACCATAGAGTAAACTAAGACCATACAGTAATATACCAGACGACATGGCACCTAGTATCAAATACTTTAATCCTGCCTCTGTACTTGTTGGTCTGTTTCTTAAAAAGGCAGTAAGCACTATAAAGGTAATTGTCATCAATTCTAATCCTACATAAAATGTAACAAGGTCACCGGCAGATACCATCATCATCATGCCAAGAGTAATGAATACAAGCAAAGAATAATATTCTGACTGGTAATAGCCCAACTTTCCTATATACTCAAAGGAGACTAATACCACAAGGACAGCAGATATTAGTACTAATTGTTTAAAGAAGTTGGCAAAGGGATCAATAATATACATGCCCTCTAGAAATCTTTCATTAACCCCTTGAAACATAATGGTTGATACAAGTACCATAATTAAGCCAGCCAGGGTAATATAGCCAAAACCCTTTGTTTCAGTTTTAGGCACTAAAAGTCCTAAAACTAAGATTAATAATCCAAGAGCTCCTGCAATTAATTCAGGTACTAAAAGATATATATTCATTCCCATTAGAATATCCCCCTTATAGCAGCCGCGGCTTGAATTTTTTCTACCAGGGGTTCAACTCCAACATTAATCAGATCAATCAAGGGAGCAGGATATACACCAAATAGGATTAGTGTACCAATTAGGACAACCATTGGTATCATGCCCACACCCCTTGCATCCTCTAGATGATCCCACTCTTCCTTCCTGGGCCCAAAGAAAGTAAACTGAACAACCCTTAAAACATAGGTAGCGGTAATTACAATACCAAGTATACCTAGTATGGCCAGGAACCTGAAGGAGATAAAACCAAAAATAACCTGATCAACTGAGAAAGCACCAAGGAATATCAAGAATTCAGCTACAAAGTTATTTAGTCCAGGCAGGCCTAATGATGCTAGACCAGCTATGACAAATCCTGCAGCAATCCTGGGCATTTGATGAGCCAGGCCACCAAAACGTGCAATTTCCCTGGTATGTGCCCTATGGTAAATATGTCCAACGAGAGCAAAGAAAAGAGCAGTCATAATACCATGGGCAAACATTTGTGCAACAGCACCATCCAAGCTTAAAGTATTTAATGCAGCTATTCCTAATAAAACATAACCCATATGGCTAACACTAGAGTATCCAATAACAAATTTTAGATCCTTTTGAACCATGGCCACCAGAGCACCGTAGACCACGTTTACTATACACAACAGGGCTATTACCGGAGCCCAGTATTTGGCCCCTTCAGGATAATAGAAAAGCCCAAGTCTTATTAAACCGTAACCACCAAGCTTCATAATAACACCAGCGTGCAGCATACTTACTGCTGTTGGTGCAGCAACGTGACCGTCTGGTGACCAGGTGTGTAATGGCCACATTGGAACCAAAAAGCCAAAACCAACAAGCATTAAGAAAAACGCAAACTTCTGGAAAGCAATGTCATATGTTACAGTTCCAAGGGCCATTATATCCAGTGTGATAAAGCCTAAATGCTCTGGAGCTGCAGCATATAAGAAAGTGGCTATTATTGCAACTAATGCAAACACACTACCAATCAACAGATAAAGTGTCAGCTTCATTGCCGCATATTCTTTTCTGGTACTACCCCAAAGCCCAATAAGCACGTACATTGGAATTAATGCTACTTCAAAAAAGAGGTAGAAGAAGAACAAATCCAAGGCAATGAACACCCCAAAAACACCAGCAGTTAGAATCAGCAGGAAGACAAAGAACTCCTTGATTCTGTTGCGCATGTCCCATGAGGCAAAGACACCTGTGAATATAACTAAACTTGTCAAAAGAACCATTGGCAGACTTAATCCGTCTACACCAACAGCATAGTTTATTCCCAGATAATCCACCCAGGGAATACTTTCTACAAATTGCATTCCACCAATGCTTTTGTCATACAAAACAAAAATTGCAATGGATAGAATCAGGGATACTGAAGCAGAAATTGCTGCTGTAATTTTAATAAGCTTTTCTTCTTTTTCAGGTATTAAAAGAATTACTAGAGCCCCTACTACCGGTGCTAGCATTATGATAGATAAAACTGGAAAATTCATTTATATCCCTCCTAGCACTGGTATTGCCATCCATATTACCAGTAGAATTACGGCGATAAAGATGACCAAGGCATAGTTCTGCATGTTGCCAGTTTGAATGAATCTCATTCGCGCCCCGGCACCTCTGATACCATCAGAAATACCATGAGCTGTACCATCTACTAAATTCCTGTCACTCCAGTTAAAGGCACTTGAAATTACTAATACAACCTTATCAAAGAACCATTGATAGATTTCATCAATGTAATACTTATTTTCCAGGAGTATATATATGGGTTTGAATGTTTCTTTGATTTTCTCTGCTGATATGACCTTTTTATAGTATATCAGCCATGCTAGCAGTATTCCTGAAAGAGCAATAACTGTAGATACAACCATTATCATTAAATCCGGTACTGGGTGATGAGGGTAGCCATAGTAAACATAAGCCCAGAATGCCTTTTCCAAAAATGGTGCACCGATAAATCCTGCTATGACTGAGAATACCGCCAAAATAATTAATGGTATTGTCATTGCTGGTGGTGATTCATGGGGCTCATGTTCAGCTCTAGATTCACCAAAGAAGGCTACAAATATTAGTCTGAACATATAAAATGCTGTTAAAAAGGCTACAAATGTTGCTAGTATATAGAGACCAGTAAAGCCAGCATCTCTGGTTACCAGGAGTATTTCATCCTTACTCCAAAACCCTGCCAACGGAAAAATTCCGGCTAAAGCCAGGGCCCCTATAACAAAGGTCCAGGTAGTTATGGGCATTTTCTTATTAAGCCCACCCATTTTCCAGATATTATTACTGTGGACTGCGTGAATTGCACTGCCAGCACCCAGGAACAATAAAGCTTTGAAGAATGCATGGGTTGTAAGGTGGAACATACCTGCAGTCACACTTCCCACACCTAAAACCATTACCATGTAGCCTAGCTGGCTTAAGGTTGAGAATGCAAGTATTCGCTTAATATCTGAATTAACTATGGCGATGGTTGCTGCAAATAATGCAGTAAAACCACCCACATAGGCAATTACTAACAAGGCCACATCAGAATGGGCAAATAAAACAAATTGGCGGGAAATCAGATAAACGCCAGCTGCAACCATTGTAGCAGCATGTATTAAAGCACTTACTGGAGTTGGACCCTCCATTGCATCAGGCAACCAAACATGTAATGGAAACTGGGCACTTTTTCCTACTGGGCCGATAAACACAAGGATGGCTGCAACAGCAAGCATTGTGGTATTGGCAAAAGCTGGTATGGCATCAGCGAGTTCTCCAAAATTGAAGGTGCCAAACATTAAAAACAGGTAGAAAAATCCTAATAGGAAGCCAAAGTCGGCAACCCTGTTGGCAATAAAAGCTTTTTTATTGGCTTCAACAGCTGAATGCTTTCCAAAATAAAACCCAATTAGCAGATAGGAACTTAAACCAACCAGTTCCCAGAAAAAGAACATCTGAAAGTAGTTATTCGCAACTACCAAGCCTAACATTGATGCAGAAAACAGGGAAAGGTATCCGAAATATCTTGAGAACCCTGGGTCCCCTTCCATGTAAGCAAGAGAATATATATTGACCATTAAAGCTATGAAGCAAACTACTATCAGCATTACAGCTGTAAGTGGGTCTATTAAAACTCCCGCTTCAATTGTTAATCCCGGTAAAGATAACCAGTTAACTGAATACTCCACGGGACCTTCCATGGTTACTCCATATCGCAACACTTCAACTGCAATTCCTATGGATATGATTAGACATACTCCCATGGTAATTACAGATAAAAGGGCACTAAACAGTTTAAATTTCTTTGTAAGAAATGCTATGAGCACAAAAGCCAATAATGGCAAAATTGGCAAAAGCCACGCTAGTTCTATCAATCTTCTCACCTACCTTTTCAGTTAACATCTACCATTTTAACCAATCAATATTATCCACATTAGTAACAAGTCTTTCGCGGTATATCTTAATGATAATTGCCAGACCAACTGCTACTTCTGCGGCAGCAACAACAATGACAAAGATTGCAAAGACAAAACCCATGGCTGCATCAGGGTTTAAAAACCTATTAAAAACAACCAGATTTATATTAACTGCATTTAACATTAGTTCAACACCCATTAAAACAGCAATGGCATTTCTTTTTGCCACTGCACCATAAAAGCCTATGGTAAATAACAGTGCAGCAAGAATCAAATAATGCTCCATACCTATAGCTGTCATTGTTTTTTGTCCCCCCCCCTCGCCAACATAACGGCTCCGACCATTGCAACCAGTAACAGGATTGCAGCCCCTTCAAAGGGAATAACAAAATCTCCGAACATGTCTATTGCTACCAATCTGACAGTACTGCCCATCTCCCCGGCAACTGCAGGCAGATCACTTAAAGAAATCATGTAGACTGTTACTGCTAAAAAAGCAGCACTCACAAAAAACCCTATATATTTATACTGGCTAAACAAGTTGCTGTCCTTCATGTCGCCTCTTTTAGTAAGCATGATGCCAAAAACCAGAATAATAGCTATGGCTCCAGCATAGACTAAGATTTGGACAGCAGCAATATAATCAACACCTAAAATGGCATATACACCTGCTACAGCAACAAAGCTGACTACCAAAAACAATGCACTGTGCACAATGTTTTTAGAAAGAACAACTGCCAAAGCTGAACCAACAACAACTGCAGACACAATCCAAAAAACCAACGGTGATACTTCCAACATTTATTTCACTCCCTTACACCTTAGAATGACCTTCTCCACTTTTATTTAAGAAGTCATATACTGTTGCATCCCTGGTAAAGCATGACAACTCGAAATCTGTGGAGGAGTTCAAAGCATCTGTGGGACAAACCTCTATACATAAACCGCAAAAGAGGCAATAACCTAGTTCCATCTTAAATTCTGTAAGAATTTTTTTCTTATCTTCTCCCTTTTCACTATTGAGCTCAATTACCTCATTAGGACAGGCTTTTGCACAAAGCCCACAGGCAATACATTTGTCCATGGAAAAATTGAAAAATCCATGGGATCTAGGAGGCAAATTAGGCTTTACCTCTGGATATTGCTGAGTGATTGCCTTACCAAAAAGATTCTTCATTGTAATAGAAAGACCTTTTAGTAAACCCTTACCGTACATTTATAACACCTCCTAAAACCATTGGATAACTTTGATTACTACTCCAGTAATTACAATATTAATAATTGCCAATGGTAAGAGTACCTTCCAGTTAAAGCTCATTAAATGGTCTACCCTGATTCTGGGGAAGGTCCATCTTAACCACATGAATAGAGTTATTACTAAATACATTTTTATAAATACCCATAACCACGAAGGCAAAAATGGTCCATGCCAACCACCTAAAAATACTGTCACAATTATTACCGACATGGCTACCATATTAGCATATTCAGCCAGGAAAAACAGAGCAAAACGCATACCACTATATTCTGTATATGGGCCTGCTACAATCTCCTGCTCCCCCTCGGGCAAATCAAAGGGTGCCCTGTTAAGCTCTGCTGTTGCAGCAATAAAAAATATTATAAAGGCCAGGGGCTGCATCACTATGAACCATGCATTCTGTTGTGCTGCTACAATTTCTGACATTTTCAATGATCCAGTAATCATTACAACACCTAGCAATGAGAATACAAGGGGTATCTCATAACTTATCATTTGAGCAACTGTACGCATTCCACCAAGCAATGAATATTTATTATTGGAACCCCAGCCTGCCATGATAAATGCCATGACAGTTGTGGAAGCAATAGCTATAAAATAGAAAATCCCTATATTTAAATCTACAGCTATCATGTTTTCTCCAAAGGGCACTACAGCAAATACCATCATGGTTGGTATAAAAATAGCTATTGGTGCCAGACGAAAGAGCCATTTATCAGCACAGTCTGGAACTATGTCTTCTTTTCCCAAAAGCTTGATAACATCCAAGGTTGTTTGAAAAAATCCTCTTGGACCCACCCTATTTGGGCCAAGTCTCTGCTGAATATAAGCACTAATTTTTCTTTCCAGATAAACCAGATATAAAACATTTAACAATAAAAAGACCAAGATAGCTATGGCCTGTATGCTGACCATGACTATATCAACTGCTGTTGGACTCAAGCCCAGACCAGCTAAAAAATCCCTAATTATTGTTGCTAAATTTACAAAAATATTTTCCATGTTTAATCTCCCCTGCATTAAAGATTTATCTATCCACCTCTCCTAGAACAATATCTATAGAAGCAAGGATAGCAACTAAATCCTGTATATAAGTTCCCCTTGACATTTCAGGAAAAGCACCTAGCGAAATAAAAGATGGCGCATGAATGTGCAATCTATAAGGATTGGTTGATCCATCACTAACAAGGTAAAACCCTAACCAACCCTTGGCCCCTTCCATATGGAAATAGGCTTCTCCTTTAGGAGGCTTTATTATTCTTGGAACTTTTGTCATTATAGGACCATCAGGCATTTTAGCTATGGCCTGCTTAATAATCTTTATAGATTCTCTCATTTCCTCCATCCGGACTACATATCTATCAAAACAATCTCCCTTTTCCCCAATGGGTATATCGAATTCAAACTGATCGTACACGCTATATGGCATTTCTTTACGCAGGTCATACTTTAGGCCGGAAGCTCTTAGATTTACGCCACCCATTCCATAGTTAATGATTGTTTCTGCATTCATTATGCCTACATTTTTGGTTCTGGCATGAAAAATTTCATTTCCAGTAACTATACCATCGTACTCTTCGAAGCATTCTGGGAGTTCTGCAAGAAGTTTTTCTAGTGCAGGTATGAATTCTGGTGGGAATTCGCTGGGCATTCCACCTACACGCATGGAGTTTAATGTCATTCTCGACCCTGTAACCATTTCAAACAAGTCTAAAATCTTTTCCCTGTCTCTGAACATATACATCCAGGCAGAAAATCCATTTAAATCCAGGGCAAAACTAGCTACATAAACAAGATGATTGGCAATCCTTTGTAGCTCTCCAAGAATTACACGCATATATTCTGCTCTTTCAGGAACTTCTAAACCCATGAGCTTTTCCACAACTCCCACATAGGCCCAATTGTTTAATGCAGGGGCTATATAGTCTAGCCTGTCAGTATATGGAATAAATTGGGTATAAGTCCTGTTTTCTGCAATTTTCTCCATTCCCCTGTGTAAATATCCCATTACGTTTTCAACGTTAGTAACTGTCTCACCATCTAGCGTGAGAATAGCTCTATATACACCATGGGTACTTGGATGCTGTGGACCCATATTAAGTTGAAATTCTTGTGTGGTTATATCACATTGTTCTCTTGACATAATTGATACCTCACTTTATTTTGAACCCCTAATCCTCATTGAAAAATCTTTTCTTAAGGGATGACCCTGGAAATCATCAGGACACAAAACTCTTTTTAGATTTGGATGGCCTTCATAGTAAACTCCCATCAGGTCAAATGTCTCACGTTCCTGTAAGTCCGCACCCCTATATAAACTTACAAGTGACGATATTGCAGGCTTGTCCTTGTCAAGGTCTACTTTAAGGCGAATAATAATCTTTTCTTCTAAGTTCATTAAATGATAAACACCTTGAATACTTTCTTCATAATCCACTGCAGTAATATCAAGCAAAAAGCTAAAATTAAACTCTTGATCTTCTTTCAAAGCTGTGACTATATCTAAAAAGCTCTCTCTATTTAAAATAAATGTTGGGTAATCTAAACCCTCAACTAATTGAACCTTGTCCCCAAACTTATCAATAATACTCTTTATAATATCCATATTACTTCCCCTTTACCACTTCAGGATTTATTACTTTTCTCCTAAGTTCCAAAAGTCCGTGCAAAAGCGCCTCAGGTCTTGGGGGGCAACCCGGCACATATACATCTACAGGCAGGAAAGTATCTGCACCATCAACTACATTATATGATCCTGCAAAGGGCCCGCCTGATATTGCACAGCTTCCCATGGCAATAACATATTTTGGCTCTGACATCTGTTCATAAATCCTTTTAACTAATGGTTCCATCTTTTTAGTTATTGTACCTGCAACTATCATCAGGTCTGCCTGCCTTGGAGATGGTCTAAAAACCTCATAGCCAAATCTTGCAATATCGTACCTGGCTCCACCGGCAGCCATCATTTCAATTGCGCAGCAAGCTAGTCCCATGGTAACTGGCCAAAAGGAATGTGCCCTGGCATAATCAAATACCTTATCCACAGTAGTTAGAATAATATTCTTTTTCACCATTTCCTCAGGAGACTCTTCATGCAGATTATTCTTCTTTATTTCCATTCCAATGCTCCTTCCTTCCACTCGTACCACAGCCCGATTACTAAAACAACTAGAAAAATACCCATTGCTATTAAGGCTGGAGCCCCAAATTCTTTATACATTACAGCAAAGGGATATAGAAAAACAGTTTCTACATCAAATACCAAAAATACTAGTGCGTATAAAAAATAACTAACCTTAAACTGTACCCAGGTAGGTCCTTGAGTATCCACACCGCATTCGTAGGTACATAGCTTTTCAGGTGAAGGATTATTAGGCCTAACCAGCCATGAAGTTGCAAGTACTACTACTGCAAAGCCTCCACCTAATATCAGGAATACTAAAAGTGAATGAAATTCGTGACTCATGCATAACCTCCTCCCGAAAAAAATAGTATAAAACAAGCACAATCTTTTTAATTCTATAAAAATACGTTGATTCCTTCTAAATATTTAAACTTTATCCTACAGCCTCACCTAATTTAAAATAGTGTTTGCTGCAAAAAGTTATGATATTCCTCGAAAAGAAAAACGATGTTCTTCACAAGGTCCATATGTTTTTATACGCTCATAATGATCCTTTGTGGGATACCCTTTGTTTTTGGAAAATCCGTAGTAAGGATATTCCTCATGAAGCTCCAGCATATACCTGTCCCTGGCTTGTTTGGCAATTATGCTTGCAGCAGCTATGGATGCACTTTTTGAATCTCCCTTTACAATACCAAAATGTCTGACCGGAAAATAGTTGATTTTAATTGCATCAATTAAAAGTAAATCTGGTTTGACCCTGAGCATCTGGTAAGCCATTACCATTGCCATTTTTGTCGCCTCCAAAATGTTTATTTGGTCAATCAGTTTTGGAGGGCAATATGCTACTGCCCAGTCAACGGCAGCCTTTTTTATCTCTGTTTCAAGCCTTTCCCTCTGCTTTTGTGTAAGCTTTTTAGAGTCATCTAGTTCGTCTATTTCCCAACCCTCTGGTAGTATTACACAAGCTGCCACTACTGGTCCAGCCAGGGGTCCCCTGCCTGCTTCGTCAATACCACCAAGAAAAAATCCCCTATTTACATAATATTCTTTATCATATTTAAAAATTTCTTTATTATTAATTACCACCATTCAAAACTTCCCTCTCCTCAGGCGTTTCTAAACTAATTCGTCCTAATTTTCCATCTCTAAAGTCTTTTAAAATAGTTTCACTAGTTTTTCGGAGATCCACATCACCACCTTTAAGCAAAAAACCTCTGGATTTGCCTACCAGCTTAATAATAGTGTTAGTATCATCAAGCAACTCACAAAGGTTGTATCTTTCTTTTAAGGAATTTGGATAATTGACAGCAAGAAACTTTGTTAAAGAATAAACTATATCTTCAATGTCAAAGGCTTTGGGACCAATAGAGTTTACATAGGCTAAATGCAAGCCGGTTTCTTCATTATCAAACTTTGGCCAAAGAATACCCGGAGTATCCAGTAATTGGACGTTTTCTTTTATCTTTATCCATTGATTACCCTTAGTAACACCTGGTTTATTGCCTGTTTTAGCTGTACTTCTCCCCACAAGACTGTTGATAAACATGGATTTGCCCACATTAGGTATTCCAACCACCATTGCCCGAACAGGTCTTTTAATATTAAGTCTTCTAGCAGCACTATCTCTAATGGGAGTTTGGGCAATGCTGCGAAGAGTTTCATTAATGCCTCTTTTGCTAATAGAATCTACAGCTATGGCTTTGATACCATTATTGTGAAATGCATTTATCCAGGCTTTTGTTATATGAGGATTGGCCAAATCTTCTTTGTTTAAAACAACTATCCTATGTTTATTGACAGTTAATTCCTTGAGAATAGGATTTTGACTAGAAGCAGGTATCCTGGCATCTAGCAATTCAACTACAACATCTATCATCTTGATATTCTCTTTCAAAGTCTTTTTGGCTTTTGCCATATGGCCTGGATACCATTGTACTACCACTTAATAATCTCCCTTCCCTATGTTTGGTAATTATTATTAGCCTATAATGATTTTCCTATGATTTCAATTTTATTCAAAATAATTTTTATAGTTTTTTCTTATGCAACTATTATTGGCATATTTTATTAATAGATAAATATAAATTTTTCTTTATTTGCGGCTGGCTCTTGATAAAATAATAGCAAAAGTGCTTATATATAGATTATAGCACTTTTTTCAAGACTCTTTTAATTTATGGTAATATACTGTTTATTGCAGCATGATATCCATGGGGGGATTGGTTTATAATAATAAGGTAATGAAGGTTAAAAAGGACTGAACAATCAGTCCTTTACCTTTTTTCTTTAATTTTAGCACTCTTTCCAATTCTATCTCTTAAATAGTACAATTTAGCCCTGCGAACCTTACCTCTTCTAATGACCTCAATTTTTTCTATCTTGGGTGAATGCAATGGAAATGTTCTTTCTACGGCTACTCCATAAGAGACCCTTCTTACTGTAAAGGTTTCACGCAGGCCTGTTCCCTGTCTCTTTAAAACAATTCCTTCGAAGACCTGAATCCTTTCTCTGGTTCCCTCAACAACCTTAACATGAACTCTTACAGTATCCCCAGCATTAAAACCTGGCAGATCCTTTTTTAACTGCTCGGATTCTACTACCTTTAATACGTCCATATTTATGTACCTCCTTCCTCTATGGCGGATAATTTAACAAATTAAAAATTGCACAACTATGATTATAACAAAGTATTTATCGGTTGACAAGAATTCACCACCATTTTTTACAGCATAAACGGTCAATAATTATTGAAGCCGCACTTCGTACTGATAAGTGATTATAATCATCAGCTCCTACTATAGGATCAAGCTTATAATGGGCCTTATAAGTAATATCATCAGTAAGACCCCATCCGGTTCCAAATAATATTAATATATCTTTAGTCTCTGCAAGTTCCCTTAGCTGTAAATATCCTATATTTCCCTGCATATTGGCTCCAGTAGCAACCACTATTGGTTCTTTATCAATGCCTATATCCTGCAAGCATTCTTCTATACTGGCTACCATTCTCACCTTATGAAAGGCCCTGGCTCTATGCGAGTTATAGTTTGCACCAACACCCTTTTTCCAGTAATCTATCAACTCCTGAAACAGCTCCCGCTGCCTATTAAGGGGTTGTACAATATAATATCCGGCTAGACCATAGGTGGTACTTAAACGAGCAATATCGTGGACATCCAGATTAGTAATGGAAGTGGTTATTATCTGGTTGTTCTGATTTTTAATAGGATAATGGACTAAACAAATATAGATAGATGGCTTTTTCATTTCAGATTTCACCCATGCGTAATTTCTCAATCAAAGCCTGATCGACCTGACTCAGCTTTGCATTTTTTAATAAATCCGGCCTTTTATGAAAGGTCCGAATAATAGCTTGTTCTCTTCTCCAGCGGTCAATTATTGCATGATTTCCAGAAAGGAGCACTTCCGGCACCTTTAAACCCTGAAATTCTCTTGGCTTTGTATAATGAGGATATTCTAGAAGTCCTTCAGAAAAGCTTTCCTCCAAAATAGATTCATCATGTCCTAATACATTGGGTAATAGGCGTGTTACAGCATCTATTAAAACCATTGCACCAAGTTCTCCACCTGTCAATACATAGTCCCCAATGGATATTTCTTCATCTACAAGAAGCTCATTGACCCTTTCATCAATTCCTTCATAATGCCCACATAGTATTACCATTCGTTTGAGTTTAGATAATTGTTTAACCTTATCCTGAGTCAGGGTTGCACCCTGTGGGGACATGAGGATAATCCTGCTGGCCTCTTTGTCCAATTGGAGACTATTAATGGCATTAAAAAAGGGTTCTACCTTCATAACCATTCCTGGCCCACCTCCATAGGGGGTGTCATCAACAGAGTAATGCTTATTCCCGGAATAATCTCTAAGATTATGGACGCATAAGTCAAGAATTCCTTTCTCACGAGCTTTTCCAATAATACTCATACTTAATGGTAAATCAATCATCTGTGGGAATATGGTTATTACATCGATTTTCATATCAATCACCTGGTGGTATCAAATTCTGGCAGCATTTCTACCGTCATTTCTTTAGCCTCAGGATCTATTTTTTTTACAACCTTTTTTAGTGCTGGTATTAATATTTCTTCATTAGCCTGATCTTTAACTACATAGACATCATTGGCACCTGTTTTGAGAACTTCAATCAATTTACCAATGTAATTTCCTTGGGTATCCTTAACATCCATATCTATTAATTGAAATATGTAAAACTCATTATCGTTCAAAGGTGCTAATTGGGCCTGAGATATTTTTAAGTATGCTCCCTTTAATTGTTCAGCTTTTTCAATGGAATCAACGCCTTCCAATTGCATAATTAGAAAACCAGTATGCAAGGACACATTAGATATTTTCATTAATTCTATTTTATCTCTTATCTCCACCAATATTTCTTGTCTGTCTAAAAACCTTTCAGGAAAATCAGTAATAGGAAGAACTTTTACTGCACCATTTAAATTATGAGGCTTGGATATTATACCAACTGTTATTAGAACCTTTTCAGTAGCCACGCTAGCATCCGACCTTCCTAATTTCTATTACTTCATTGTCCTTTAAAAGGATTTCACAATTCTCTAATTTACTCCAATTATCCCCGATTTTAATATTTACTATCCTCTCAACAGAACCCTTGACAATTTCTTCACCTAAAGAAAGGTTCTTAATTGCTTCCATATTCTCTTTGATTTTTCTTATCTTTTCATAGTTTTTGTTTTTTTCATTTTCAAACTCATTTTTAATTATGGATAGTTCTTCGCTATGTTTTTTCTCTAATTCTAATGCTGTTCGCTTTATCTTGAAACTTAAATATTGGAGTTCAGTCTCTATTTGTTTTAAAAGGGCATCTAACTCACTTAAAAGGCTATCTTTTAAACTTTCGGTAACAATTGTTTTAACTGTAACTGGTTGAATAATTTTAATCTCTTCCACAACCTCACCTACCACTAATTAATAGACATTTTGGATGACATATGTTTTTGTATTAGACAAAAAGGGCCATAAAGACCCTTTTCATTGAACAATCTCAACAACAACTCGAGTTCCTTCCTTTGCTGCTGCTGCCTTTAGTACAGTTCTTAATGCCTTGGCTATTCTACCCTGCTTCCCAATGACCTTGCCCATGTCTTCAGGTGCTACTCGCAATTCTAATTGTATTGACCTTTCACCATCAACCTGTGTAACAGAGACATCATCAGGATTATCCACCAAGGATTTTGCTATGAATTCTACTAATTCTTTCATGGTAAGATATCCTCCCATTATAACCTGATGTACTATTTTTCATTAATTTTTTGAATAACACCAGCTTTTCTAAAAAGGGCTCTTACTGTTTCAGAAGGCTGTGCGCCATCTTTAAGCCACTTAACAGCTCTTTCTTCATTAATATTTAAGTCTTCCTTTATTGGATTATAGTATCCAACCTCTTCAATAAATCTACCATCCCTCGGAGAACGTGAATCAGCTACTACCAATCTGTAAAAAGGTGCTTTTTTACTGCCCATTCTTCTTAGCCTTATTCTAGTTGCCATTATCTCACCCCCTTCATAAACTAACCTATAAATAAATATATTACTTAAACATCGGCAGGTTAAACATGCCTTTGGATTTTTTCTTCACTTTTTTAAAATTCTGACCCCCAGAAAACTGTTTCATCATTTTCCTGGCCTCCAGGAATTGCTTAAGTAATTTATTAACATCCTGCACCTTGGTACCACTACCCATGGCTATTCTTTTTTTCCTGCTTCCATTTATAATCTCAGGCTTTGCTCTTTCCTTGGGTGTCATGGATTGAATTATTGCTTCTGTTTTAACTAACTCTTTTTCATCAACCTGCATATTCTTAAGCTGTTTACCCATGCCAGGAATCATACCAAGCAGGTCCTCAAGGGGACCCATGCTCTTCATTTGCTGTAATTGATCGAGAAAATCTTCAAGGGTAAACTGCTGGGTGCGAAGCTTGGCCTCCATTTCCTTTGCTTTTTTTGCATCAAAGGTTTCCTGCGCTTTCTCAATGAGGGTAAGCACATCACCCATACCTAGAATTCTAGATGCCATTCTATCTGGATAGAATGTTTCTAAAGCATCCAGCTTCTCTCCAACACCTACAAATTTAATTGGTTTTCCTGTTACTTCTCTAATGGAAAGGGCCGCCCCACCACGGGTATCGCCATCTAATTTTGTCAAGATAATTCCAGTAATACCAAACTTTTGATCAAAGGTTTCAGCAACATTTACTGCATCTTGACCAGTCATTGCATCAACTACCAGCAAAATTTCAGTTGGATTTACCTGTGCCTTGATATTTTCTAACTCTCCCATTAAATCTTCATCTATGTGCAGCCTTCCAGCAGTGTCAATAATAACAACGTCGCTGCCATTATTCCTGGCATAAGCTACTGCTTCTTCAGCTATTAAAACTGGATTTTCTTGCCCCTTTGAAAATACTGGTATCTCCAACTGTCCAGCTAACACCTCTAACTGTTTAATAGCAGCTGGACGATAAATATCACATGCTGCCAGCAAGGGACTACGACCTTTCTTTTTGAAGGTTTTTGCCAATTTTGCAGATGAGGTGGTTTTACCAGAGCCCTGAAGGCCTACCATCATTATTACTGTTGGTGGTTTGGAGGCGAAGACAATATTGGCCTCTTTTTCTCCCATCAAATTAACCAGTTCATCATTTACAATTTTGATAACCTGCTGTCCAGGAGTTAGACTTTCTAAAACCTCGCTGCCAATGGCTCTTTCTTTAACACTAGCTATAAATTTTTTCACAACTTTAAAGTTTACATCTGCTTCTAAAAGAGCTATCCTAACTTCACGCATTGCTGCATCAATGTCTGCTTCAGAAAGCTTGCCTTTTCCCTTAAGCCTTTTGAAGGTATCCTGAAGCTTTTCACTCAAGCTAGAAAATAGAGCCATTTGTTCCCCTCCTTTATTTAAAGCTAGAAATTCTTTTAAATTAGAATTGTTCTAAATGCTGCCTAGTTTTCCAGCAAACTATCTAATAATGCCAAAAGTCGTTGTTTTTCTTTTCCATCAATATTACTTGCTAACAATCTTGGCTTTATATCTTTTATATTTTTTTCCGTTTTTTGGTATTTGGCCCACAATTGTAAATTATCTTCATAGTTTTTCAACAAGTTTTCTGTACGTTTTATAATGTCATATACTGCTTGTCTGCTGATATTAAGCTCTTGTGCAATCTCACCTAAGGATAAATCATCATAATAGTATAATTTAAAAATCAGCTGCTGTTTTTCTGTGAGCAGAGTTCCATAAAAATCAAATAATCTAGCTGATTCATTTATTTTGGGTATAGTATTCAAATACAGTCACATCCATTGCTGTAAAGTATTTTTACTTCACAGAGGAATATTAATATAACTGGCGTCTTTTGTCAAGTACAGAATGACAACAGATTTATAGTTGTCCTAGATATATTTCATGTGAATTATACGAAAATCTAGAATTAGATAAAATTAAATAAGCTTTTTAATAATGTCTCGTATTTCAAAGGTCACCCTTTCTTCATCTATTGTTTTTATCTCCTTATTCTTCATAACAACCCTGCCATTTATTATAACTGTGTCCACGTCAGCTGCACCTGCAGAATAAACCAGGTGGGCATTTACATCGTGTAAGGGCTGAAGATGAGGGCTATTTAAGTCAACTAGAATTATATCTGCCTGCATACCTGCTTGTATTTTTCCAATCTCCTGGTCCAAACCAAGGGCCCTGGCTCCACAGCAGGTGGCCATGGCAAGGGCCTGATAGGAAGAAATAACAGTAGGATTATAGGTATGGACCTTTTGAAGCAGGGCAGCACTTCTCATTTCCTGGAACATATCCAAATTATTATTGCTGGCAGCACCATCAGTTCCTATTCCAACATTAATATTCATTTCAATCATCTTGGTAACTGGAGCAATACCGCTGGCAAGCTTCATATTACTTTCAGGGTTATGAGCCACATTGACCTTCTCCCGGGCTAATATTTTTAAATCATTATCTGACATGTGTACACAGTGTGCAGCCAAAACAGGGCTTACAGCAAATACTCCTGCATCATAAACCATTTCAACTGGGGATTTGCCGTATTTTTCTTTTATCTGGCTAACTTCAGCCAAGGTTTCTGCTATATGAATATGTATTCCTACTCCTAGTTTTTTTGCCTCGTGAGAAACCTCCTGCAGGTATTCGGGAACGCAAGTATAGGGTGCATGGGGTGCCAACATGGTGGTTATTCTGCCCTCAGCTGTCTCGTGGTATTTTTTAACAAAATCAATGCTTTCCTCTAAAGCCTTTTGTCCATTATTAAAGGATATTAAACCTCTGCTTAGAGAAGCTCTAATACCTGTTTCCTCAACAGCCTCTGCTACCTGGTCCATCATAAAATACATGTCAGCAAAGCAGGTTGTTCCACCCCTGATCATCTCTAAAACTGCAAGCTTTGTTCCCCAGTAAACGTACTCAGGCTGCAGCTTTGCTTCAAGGGGCCATATCTTCTTTTCCAACCATTCCATTAATGGCAGGTCATCTGCGTAACCTCTTAATAAAGTCATGGCAGCATGGGTATGACAATTAATTAGTCCAGGCATTACTGCCATGCCGGCAGCATCAATAATGTGAAAATCATCTGAGACGTACTTCCGGCTGCCAATGTGTACTGATTCTATTTTATCTCCATTTAAGATTACATCACCTTGAAAATAGTTGTCTCCGGGATTATTAATGTCCCTTTCCATGGTTAGAATATAGCCATTTTTTATTACTGTTCTTTTCATTAAATTCACCTCATTTTTTACTAAACAGTCTGTCAATCTCTTTTTCATAAGGTGCAGCTAAGATTCCCCTGTCAGTAATGATACCAGTTATAAGCTTGTTAGGAGTTACGTCAAAGGCCGGATTATAAGTATGAATATCTTCAGGAACAACCTCAACATCCTGTATGTGCCTGATCTCATTGCAGTGTCTTTCTTCTATAATTATTTCATCGCCTGATGCCATGTCCATATCTATTGTGGAATATGGGGCTGCAACAAAGAAGGGAATATTATGGTAATTGGCTAGTACAGCCAGAGAGTATGTGCCTATTTTATTTGCAGCATCTCCATTTTTTGCAATTCTATCTGCGCCAACAATGACCATGTCAATTTGCCCCTGGCTCATTATATATCCTGCCATGCTATCTGTAATTAGGGTTACAGGAATTTTGTCCTGGTGAAGCTCCCAGGTTGTCAATCTGGCACCCTGAAGCAAGGGGCGTGTTTCACAGGCGAAAACTTTTTCAAGGATACCCTTTTCAAAAGCAGTCCTTATTACCCCAAGGGCAGTCCCATAGCCTGCTGTAGCCAGAGCTCCAGCATTACAGTGGGTCATAATAACTGCTCCTACTGGGACTACCTTTACTCCATGTGCTCCAATACTTTTGTTTAATGCTATGTCCTCTTCATGAATATCTATGGCAGCCTTTTCTAAAATTAAGGCTATATCCATGGTGGAAGCCTCTTCATTATCCTTTGCTGCCTTATACATCTTATCAACGGCCCAGAATAGATTTACTGCAGTAGGCCTTGTTGACTTGAGAAGCTCACCAGCATTGTAAAGCTTATCCATAAAGTTTTTGTTAGATGCTTCTAAAAATTCCTTTGCTGCCAGAACCATTCCATAGGCAGCTGCCACCCCAATGGCTGGAGCCCCTCTCACAATCATATTTTTTATACACCCGGCAACTTCTTTATGAGTTTTACAATTTACATACTCAATTCTTAAAGGCAGTTTTGTCTGATTCAAAAGTTTAAGTGTTGAGTTTTCCCAGATTACACTTTTCATATGCTTATCCTCCCAGGCTTTCCTGACCTGAAACAGCTGTCTGGCAAGAACAGAGTTTATTATTGTCTGTAATCTTTATTGCTTTGCTGAACAGGGTGTAAATCTTTGCCGAGGACATAGTCATTCTCTCCAGGACTTCTTGATGGGTCAGTGGGTTGTCAGATATACCAGCAGCATAGTTTGTTACAATTGCTGCAGTTGCATAGCATATTTCTGCCTCCCTTGCCAGAACCACCTCAGGAACAGAGGTCATTCCTACTAGATCTGCACCTAAATGCTTGTAGATTAATATTTCAGCCGGAGTTTCAAAGCGCGGCCCTTGTGTACACACATATGTAGCCCCTTTAGACACCAGTGATATGCCTGTATCCTGGGCTGCATCAATTAGTTTGCTGCGCAGGAAAAGACAATAAGGATTTGTCATATCCACATGAATAACCTCTTGACCTGGCTCATCAAAAAAGGTTATGTCCCTTCCCCATGTAAAGTCAATAAAGTCACTTAGGAGCACCAGATCGCCTGGTTTAAATTCACGATTGAGAGAGCCAACTGCTGCTGTTGCTAGAATTCTCTTAACACCTAACATTTTCAAGGCCATGATATTTGCTCGATAGTTAATTCTATGTGGAGGTATTGAGTGATTTAGGCCATGTCTTTTTAACAGGGCTACCCTGGTTCCTCCGACTTCAATAATTTCCAGAATGACCTTTCCATATTTGGTGGAAATCTCAACTTTTTCCCTGTTATTTAGTTTTTCTCCCGTTCTGGCCCCAATAAATGCCCCAGTGCCCCCAATAATGGCAAAATCCACCTTGTTCACACTAACACTCCCTTCCAATCTCCTACTGTTCATTATAAAACAATGCTTTTACAAATTCACCTGGATTAAACGGTTTTAGGTCTTCAATTTTTTCTCCAACACCAATATATTTGACAGGAAGGGCCAATTCTTCTTTAATACTAAAAATAACCCCGCCCTTAGCAGTACCATCCAGCTTAGTTAATACAATACCCGTTACATCTACAACCTCTTTAAATGTCTTTGCTTGAGAAATGGCATTTTGACCAGTTGTTGCATCAAGGACGAGAAGCACTTCATTAGGAGCATCCTCTTTGCTGCGGCTTATAACCTTTTTTACCTTGCCAATTTCATTCATCAAATTTACCTTATTATGTAATCTCCCTGCAGTATCAATTAAAACTATGTCTGCTTTTCTTGAAATGGCTGCTTGAACAGCATCATAAGCTACTGCTGCAGCATCAGAACCCTCCTGATGCTTTATGAGGTCTGCATCTGCTCTATCTGCCCATATGCCAAGCTGTTCAATGGCAGCAGCTCTGAAAGTGTCTCCAGCTGCAAGAACTACTTTTTTCCCTTGTTCTTTAAAGTTGTATGCTAATTTGCCTATAGTGGTTGTTTTGCCCACACCATTTACTCCAACCACCATTATT
Source organism: Desulfitibacter alkalitolerans DSM 16504 (assembly GCF_000620305.1). Taxonomy (NCBI): domain Bacteria; kingdom Bacillati; phylum Bacillota; class Clostridia; order Neomoorellales; family Desulfitibacteraceae; genus Desulfitibacter; species Desulfitibacter alkalitolerans. Next base: position 208,362 of record NZ_KK211100.1, read on the forward strand.
ACAGTTGGCTTATGCTCTGCTAGATTTATTGCGTTATTTTCGTATTCTAATAGGCCTGCCAATTCTTCTTGTATCACTTCATTGACCCTGTCCATGTCAGAGATTTTCTCTGTATAAATCCTGTGCCTAAGCTTTTCTGTTAAATCCATTGCTGTATTAACTCCCACATCTGCTTCTATTAAAATCTCTTCAAGCCTTTCAAAAAACTCATCATCTACTCTCTTGTAACCTGTCACTAACTCAGTAACCTTATCTACAAATCCCTGTTTTGTTTTCTGCAATTTGCCTTTTAGCTTATCAAACAATCCCACGTTATCCTTCCTCCTGGTCAAAAAATTACTAAACAGTCCAACCATGTGGTATTTATTTCATATGGTTGAATGGTAAATAAAACAAAGGTTAAGGCTTAACCTTAACCCAAACATATTCTATCACGTCAGCCTAATTAAGCTCAATAGGTTTGCATAGATCAGTAAATTCCTGGGCTATTGCAAACTTTCTATTGCGTATATGAGACTCCTCTTCCGTTGTTTCAGCATCAAAAAATTTATTGTTTAATACTTCATCTTCATCTGTAAGTTCAAATATCCTGCTTGCCTTTTCTATTACAGTAGCTCCCCTGATATTGCCATCTTTGTCATGACCTATTGCAATTATAGGTCTTCCCCATGTTCCAGGTCCGGCATTAGCATCTCCAATATGCATTACACCTGTTCCTCCCGGATGGGTGTGAATTATAATTGCATTATCTGGTATATCATTACTATAGATTACTCTTAGTGATTTCCCTGAGATATCAGTAAAGCTTGATGCTAGTAGTCTAGATGGCACATAGCCAATTCCACCTGCAATTATTTTACCTTTGCCGGTAACATGACTGTTTTCATCAATTACTCCAATGGCTGCCACTTCCCTGCCCTGTCCAATCTTAATTGATTCATCAACCAGGGATGCAGCCAAATTTTTATCTATAGACTTAACATCTAACCTTGGCAAACTCCACGCTTCTTCATTTTTTCCACCACTTGCATCCTTTAGATTACATTTAAGTTGGGGCAGTTCCTCAGAAACCTCAAGGTATTTTAAGCTTAAATCATGGTTGGTTCTTAAAACATCCTTTTCTTCATCCATAGTGCTGGTGGCCAGAGTGGCTATATTCATTTCTTCAGATTTTGTAGATAAATCAAAGTACTCTGGTTTTGGATATACAATACTAATTCCAGCAGTTCCTTCATTTTTTACCCCTATTGATACTATTGGACAGTTAAAAAAATCTACACCTGACACATCAGTAGCTAAGCCAGTCTTTCCAGGTCTGGTTACAACAAAAACTGTATTTTCCGGCAAAAAATTTAGACCTTCAATTAGAGACTTTTCTTTCATGGGGGTTATTTTATTAAGGAGTGACCTTAAAGGCAATCCACTTAAACCCCCATTTACTATTTCTGTGGCCTCATCTATAATTCCATCCTCATTAACAAAAGCAAAGCAGCCAGCATTTCTTCCCTGACTAAGCTGAGTAGTTCTGTCTACTAACTTAGTTACTAATTCCTGGGAAATTCCAGTTATTCGTTTATACATATCATCAGCTCCTGAGTAAAACATTTTTACTTTAGTTTTCCTCGGAAATCAATGTATATTCTTTAAATCTTAAACTACTGCCAGGTTATCAGACAGCTTTACAGAAACCACCTTTGAAACACCTGGTTCTTCTGTAGTTATTCCGTACAGATTATCTGCTGCCAGCATTGTATTCTGTCTATGAGATACTATTAAAAATTGGGTGCTATTTGAAAGTTCACGCAAGAACTGGGAAAACCTTTGTTCGTTTGCTTCATCTAGAGAGGTTTCTATTTCATCCAATACGCAAAAGGGACTTGGCTTTACCTTCAGGAATGCAAAAAGTAGTGCAATTGCTGTTAAAGCCTTCTCTCCTCCAGATAATAAGGTTATATTCTGCAGTTTTTTACCTGGTGGTTGGGCTTCAATATCTACGCCAGTATTTAATAAATCTTCCTCATTGGTAACATAGATACTGGCAGAGCCACCATCAAATAAATACTTAAAAATAGATGAAAACTCTTGACTTACCTTTGCAAAGGTTTGGCTGAATCTTTCTTCTATGATACTGTCAATTTCCTTAATAACCTTCTCCAGGGCTTCCTTGCCTTTTAATAAATCTTCCCTTTGATTCTGAAGAAAATTTATCCTTTCAGTTAATTTTTGATAATGTTCAATGGCTCCAACATTTACCTGACCCAAGGCAGCTATTTCTCCTTTAAGCCTTTCCACTTCTACTTTGTAATTCTTTATTTCAACTTCCACTGGTATAAAATTTCCTGCAAATTTTTCTGTAATGGTAGCAGTTATACTTTCCAGGTTTGTTTCAATTCTAGCCCTTTCCAGCTCCAGTTGATGCTGTCTCTTTGAAATTTCCTGATGTAAACCATTGACCCTTGTCTGGATTTTTTCATGTCTAACCAGCCTGTTTAAAAGGAAGTCTTTACTTTCAACAAGCTGCTGCTTTATATTAATCATGATTTCTTTTTCCTTAAGAAGGTTAGCTATTTTTATATTGAGGTCCTCAATGGTGTTCTCTATATTTTGTATTTCAGCTTTATTATTCTGAAGCTTATTGTCACTAATTTCCATCTTATCCTTGTAAGCAGATATTCGTGACAAGTAGTCCTCCACTTTTTCCTTTAGTTGATTGTTTTTTTGGTCCCAAACACTTTTTTCTATCTGAACTTGATGCTGAACATTTACCAGGTCATTAATCTGTTCATGATTTTTTTTAATTTGGTCTTTTATCATTTCCATCTCTATGTTTAGGTCATTTATCTGGTTTTCCAGCTCCTTGATTTTTTTCTCTGCTTCACTTACTAATGCTTCATTTTCTGCTTCACCATGGTTAACCACTTCAAGTTCATTTTCATAAACACATATCTCATCCTTAACAGTGGAGATTTTTTCTTTAATTATTTGAAGGGTATTGCTGCCTTGCTGGATTTTTTCCTTTAATTCATTAGATTTTTGCAGCAATTCCCTTTCTTTATCTGTAAGAGCTGCTTCAATAGTAGTTAATCTATTAAGTTCTTCATCCTTAATCTTTAGCTCTCTCTCTAGAGGAGCTTTCTCTTTTATAAGGCTGGCAATTTCTGCTTTTCTAGATAGAAGATTACCAGGTGAAGCTTTAATATAACCACCTGTAATGGAACCGCCCGGCATAACCACCTGTCCATCTAGGGAAACAATTTTTAGAGAGTAATTAAATTCCTTTGCAAAGACAAGTCCTTTGTTGAGGCTTTCAACTATCAAAACACGTCCTAACAGATGTTTAATAATTGCAGCATATTTGTTATCGCTCTTAATTAATTCATAACCCATACCTATAAGTCCAGGAGCATTCTTGTGTCTTTGTGGAATGTCAAAGCATTTATACTGAATTGTATTTAGAGGCAAAAAAGTAACCTTACCCGATTTATTAGCTTTTAAATAAGCAATGGCTCTCTCTGCATCCTTATTTGATGCAGTTATAAGGTTTTGAAGTTGGGAACCTATTGCCACCTCAATGGGTAAAACAAGTTCATTAGGCACATAAATTATATCAGCCACACTTCCTATAATTCCAGCCCAGTCCTCAGGGTTATTTTTTTTTGCCAGGAGAATAGACTTAACCCCAGGAAAATACCCTTCCATGTCCCTTTCCATTTCTTTTAAAAAGTTAAGCCTGGAACTTATCTTATACAGGTCCTTTTCAATTGCATCCCTTTGATTTTTAGCCTGCTGCTTATCAGCTTCAACACTATTAATTTTGTCTTTATTGGTTTGTATGGACTCAAGTACTTCATCATAAGTCTGCTGCAGCTGTTTGGTTTCAACAGCTGCCTTCTGTTCTTCCTCATTTAAGCTAATTAATTTATCTTCCCTGTCTGTCAGCTGTTCCCTTATCTTATCCCTTTGCTTCTTTAAAAGAGAAATTCTTGCCTCATATTTAGCAGTATCATTTTTATACTGCACAAGCATTGCCTGATAGTCTACAAGTAGGTTGCTTTTTACCACGTGGAGCTTTTCATTAACCTCTAAATCAGCCTGTATATTAGTTATATTTGTATTAATATCATCTAGTTTTTCCTGCAGTTTTAGAAGCTTCGTGTTAACACTGCCAATATCCCCATGCAGTTCCTCAACATTTTTTGTCCAGTTATTTATTTCAGAGCTTTGGGTGCCCTTGTCTGCTTTTATAACTTCTATTTCTCTGAGCAGTCCATTAACTTTTTCCCTTAGCACTTTTTCTTCACCTATATATCTTTCCATCTCTGAATTCATTTCACCAACAATATTAGCTATAGTTGAGATTTTATCCTGGGACTTATCCAGGATAAATTTTTCATTGAATATATATCTGTCTAAATCTGACAAAAAACCGCTGTAGCTGATAACATGGCTGTTATTCTGGCAGTATTGACCTGTAATGGTATCCAATCTTTTTTGAAGCTTTTCTCTTTCAAAGCTTAAATACTGGTACTCAACATTTTCTAACATTTTTAACTTTCTCAGATACTCTTCTGCATTTTTTGCTTCTATCCTTAAAGTTGGCCGCTGCTCCTCAATTTCATAACAAATATCATCTATTCTAAGAAGGCTTTGTTCTGTTGCAGACAGCTTTTGTTCTGCTTCCCTTTTTCTGTGTTTATATTTGGTTATTCCAGCCACCTCTTCGAAAAGGGGCCTTCTTTCTTCAGGACTAGAGCTAATAATATGCTCAACCTTACCCTGACCAATAATGGCAAAAGCATTTTTTCCTATACCAGTATCCATGAACAGGGACTGTACATCCTTTAAACGGCAATGGTTTTTATTAATTAGAAATTGACTTTCCCCATCTCTAAAGACCTTCCTCGTAACAGTTATTTCATTGTAGTCCATTGGATATAATCCAGATGAATTATCTAATACTATTGTGACCTCAGCCATTCCCATGGGTCTCCTGTTTTTAGTACCAGAAAATATTACGTCCTCCAGCTTGCTGCCACGAAGTGATTTCACGCTTGTTTCACCAAGGACCCATCTTAAGGAATCTACAACATTGCTTTTACCACTACCATTTGGCCCCACAATAACTGTAATTCCCTTGTCCAATTTAATCGAAACTTTATTTACAAATGACTTAAAACCATGGATTTCTATCCTTTGAAGATACAAATTGCTCCCCCCAAAAACTCTATACTGTTACCTAATATATTTTTGAAAACACTTTATTAGTCGGTTTTCTGTGGATATTTGAAACTGATTTTTAGGCAGGTCACGACTCCCAACAATATTTACATCAATGGGTACCATGCCTCTAAGCCTTTTTAGATTAATACTCTTTTGGCCAAGATATATTGATAATTGCCTATATGGTACTATGAATTGCACATGCCCACAAGAACAATCTACAATACTTAATTGATTCGCCATTAAATCATACGCCACTTCATTTAAAACCATTTCCCCAAAGGAAGGATGATAAGGTCCCTGGACAACATATTCCTGCTCAAGCAAATCAGTAGCCTGCAGCCCCATTCTGATAACTTGAATACGATTATTTATAAATTCTCTATACATTTTAGCACAAATGTTTACTGCATCTGAAAGCTTCAATGGAAAATATTTTTTTCTTTTTAATAGTTCATGGAGAAAAGTATTCTGTATAACAACAGTAGGATATATCCTTACAAAATCTGGCTTGATATAAATAGTTTTTTTCGTTGTTGCAAGTATTGTGTCTAAAGTATCCCCAGGCAAACCAGGCATAAGCTGGATTCCTAAAGAAATTTCTGCCTCTTTTATTAACTTGGCCCCCTCATAAACACAACTGGAATCATGTCCCCTTCCTGATAGCTCAAGGACCTTGTCATCTAATGACTGAACACCAAGCTCAATTACACTCACACCATATTTTTTTAAATAGTCCAGCACTTCTATACTAATAAAGTCAGGTCTAGTTGAAATTCGTATATTATCAACACGACCTGACATTATGTAAGGTTGAACTAATGACAATAGCTCTATCTGCCTTTTCTTTTCAATAGCAGTAAAGCTGCCCCCATAAAAAGCTACCTCCACCTTTTTTTTAAATTTTTTTTTATTTATGGTTTCTAAATAACTGTTAATTATTTCAACTGGATCAGCATGCCTTGTGCCACTTATTTTTCTTTGATCACAAAAGACACATTGAAACGGGCAACCCATATGGGGAACAAAAATAGGTATTATATAGTGCTTCAAATTAATCACCATTATATTTTTTATTTTTAGAATTCAAGCTATCATAAGCTTTTTTTGCTGCTGCCTGTTCGGCTTCCTTCTTGCTGCTGCCAAGGCCCACGGCAAGAAGCTCATTTTTCAAAGAAATACCTGCTTGGAATTGCTTGTTGTGGTCAGGACCACTCTCAGAAATAATATGATAGGTAACATTTTCTCCACAAATTTTCTGTGCAATTTCCTGAACCATTGTCTTGTAATCACCATAATTACCTAGTTCATATTTGTCCAGCTCATTTAATAATTTATCTTCCAAAAATTTTTTTACAACTTGTATTCCCTGGTCCAGGTATAATGCACCAATTAAAGCTTCAAAGGCATCTGCAAGAGAAGAGTTTCTATCTCTTCCTCCTGTAAGCTCCTCACCCTTTCCAAGACACAAAAATTGCCCTATTTCAAGCTTTCTGGCAATTTTAGCAAGGGTTGACTCACATACAACTGCTGCCCTCATTTTTGTTAAAGTGCCCTCAGGCTCTTGCTTAAATGCTTCATAAAGGTATTGGGCTACAACCATTCCTAGTACAGCATCTCCAAGAAATTCTAATCTCTGATTGCTTTCAAAGCTCCTACCTTTGTTTTCAAAAACAAAGGTAGGATGGGTAAAAGCTGTATCCAACAAGTCATAATTCGAGAAAAAAATATTATTTTTATTTGTAAAGCTTTCTAAGCTCTTTTTTCTTCTTTTATCCATTAGCCTTCCCTATTCTTCAAATTTTTTTACAATAACGGTAGCATTGTGGCCACCAAATCCTAGAGAATTAGATAAGGCTACATTAACCTGTTGTTCTCGTGCCTTGTTTGGTACATAATCCAAATCACATTCTGGATCTGGATTTTCCAGATTAATGGTGGGAGGGATAACACCATTTTTTATGGTTAAGACACTTGCAATTAATTCCACAGAGCCTGCTGCCCCTAGTAAGTGACCAGTCATTGACTTGGTAGAGCTTACGGCCATTTTATAAGCATGATCTCCAAAAACAGTTTTTATAGCCAGGGTTTCATACTTGTCATTTAAATCAGTGGATGTACCATGGGCATTAATGTAATCAACTTCTTCTGGACTCATTCCTGCATCTTCAACAGCCAGCCGCATTGCCCTCACTCCACCTTCTCCACCAGGAGCCGGTGCAGTAATATGAAATGCATCTGCAGAACAGCCATAACCAACTACCTCTGCGTAGATTTTTGCATCCCTCTTCCTTGCATGCTCAAGGGTTTCTAACACTAATATTCCAGAACCTTCCCCCATAACAAATCCATCCCGCTCAGCATCAAAGGGTCTGCTGGCTTTTTGAGGCTCATGATTTCTAGTTGACATGGCTTTCATGGAAGCAAAGCCAGCCATTGCCATAGGGGTAATAGCAGCCTCAGTTCCTCCTGTTATTATTACATCTGCGGAGTTTCTCTGCAAGGCTTTAAATGCTTCACCAACAGAATTAGTTCCTGAAGCACATGCTGTAATAACTGTATAGTTTATTCCCTTTGCCCCTACTGCTATAGAAATATGACCTGCCGCCATATTAGCAATCATCATAGGGACAAAAAAGGGACTTACCCTTCCTGGTCCTTTCGTACCAAGTACACGATGTTGGTCTTCAAAGGTATTAGTTCCCCCAATACCTGTACCTAGTATAACCCCAACTCTTTCACAATCTACATTAGCATTAGATAATCCGGCATCCTCCATAGCCATTACTGCCGCAGCAACAGCAAACTGGGTAAATCTATCCATTCTCTTGGCTTCTTTTTTATCAATGTACTTTTGTGGGTCAAAGTCTTTAACTTCACCAGCAATGGTAGTGGCAAGATTGCTTGCATCAAAGTGTGTTACTGGACCAATTCCTGATTTTCCTTCTGTTAAAGATGCCCAAAAATCCTCAAGGCCTATTCCAACTGGACTTAAAATACCCATTCCTGTAATTACTACCCTTTTAGTCATTCCACAACCCCCCATATCTTTTAGTAGTAGCTTCAAACTCCTGTATTAGTTCATTAATTATGGTTTTCACAGGTAATATTTCATAAACCTTGTGTACATTTATACCAGCAAATACTAATCCCTTTTCAATATATCCCATTTGGGCATTTTCCAGTGCCTTTTTTATGCAGAAGGATTTGCTACAGCTTTTTAAACAGCATGTACATTTTTCTACAGGTATCCTTTCTCCATTTATAATTGATTGGGAAAAAGACGTTCGTACAGCCCTGCCTGGTAATCCAACTGGGCTATCTATTAATACTGAATCTCCTTCAACAGAAGATAGGTATACTTTTTTAAATTCCTCTGATGCATTTGATTCCTCACTTGCAGCGAATCTAGTAGCTATTTGAACACCATCCGCACCTAGCTTCATCACATTGTACATGTCTTCCCCTGAAGATATGCCCCCTGCTCCGATTATTGGAATGGTGGTTTCTTTCTTAACCTCAGAAATTAAATCCCTTAGTGATCTGTCAGTACCGAGATGCCCTCCAGCTTCACATCCCTCAACTATAACTGCTGCAGCCCCTAGCTTCTCTGCAGTCTTAGCTAATCTGGCACTTGAAACTATGGGGACAACTGGGCAGTTATATTCCTTGCCAAGCTTAAATACATCTTTTGAAAAACCGGCTCCATAAATAACTAAATCAATTCCAGCCTCCATAGCCTCTTTTATCAGTTCAGCAAAGTTAGAAGCGGCAAATAATACATTTACTCCTATTTTACCTTTACCTTGAGCTAGCTCTTTTGCTTTTAAAATCTCATTCCTTAACTCCTTAGTGCACATTCCTGTTCCAGCTATTACACCTATTCCCCCTTCTCTTGCAACTGCTGCTGCTAGAGAAGCCGTTGATATTCTAACTGCCATACCACCCTGGATTATAGGTAAGGGAACTGTAAAACTGCCTATAGATAGAGACGGAATTGTCATGGGCCATACCCCCTATATAAAAACCACTAATAATAAAATAAAATTAAAATAATTGCTTTGGTGAAAGTCCCGTAGCAGCCCTACGGGACCTTGTTTTAAAATTAACTAGCTTTGTTATTAATATACTCTACTGCAGCACCCACTGTAGTAAGCTTTTCGCCATCTTCATCAGGAATTTCAATACCAAACTCTTCCTCAAGAGCCATGATAAGTTCAACAATGTCAAGAGAATCAGCATCTAAATCCTCAAAAGAGGTTTCTAATGTAATGCTTGCCTCATCAACGTCTAACTGTTCAACTACTATTTTTTTTATCTTATCAAATACTGTAGACATTTTCTTCTCACCTCCTTCCAATAGAAGTTTTCTGCATATTCATTTTTTCAAGTTCTTACAAGTTTAACCCACCGTCAACCTTAATCACTTCACCTGTGATGTATTTGGCTGCTGGAGAAACTAAAAACATTACTAAATCAGCCACATCCTCTGGAGCACCCAAAGAACCTAAAGGAATCTGCTCTTTTATTCTTGCAACCAGTTCTTCAGGCAATTTGCCAGTCATATCGGTATCTATAAAGCCTGGAGCTACAGCGTTAACTCTAATGCCCCTATTTCCTACTTCTTTAGCCAGGCTTTTAGTAAAACCAATTACTCCAGCCTTTGACGCTGAATAGTTTGTCTGACCGGCATTCCCAGAAATACCTACAACAGAACTAATATTAACAATGCTGCCTTTTTTTTGTTTTACCATATCTTTAATGCATGCTTTGGTACAATTAAAAGTACCTTTGAGGTTAATATCCAGGACCTTATCCCAATCCTCTTCTTTCATTCTCATCAATAAACCATCTTTTGTTATACCTGCATTATTAATAAGTATAGTTATCTTTCCATATATATCCTGAACCTGCTTGACAAGGGCTTCAACTTCCTCGCTATTTGAAACATCGCCCCTTATTCCAACTGCCTTTTTTCCTAATGCATTTAACTCTTGGGCTGTATCAGCAGCTTCTTGTTCATCAATGGAATTGACAACAACTGCTGCATTAGCTAGTGCCAAAGCAGTAGCTATGGCTTTACCAATTCCTCTAGACCCACCAGTAACCAGGGCAACTTCACCAGATAACATTCTTACTCCTCCTTTAGAGCTTTTAGAGTACCCTCAAGGCTTTCTACATTCTCAACATTATAGACTTTAACATTTTTATCAATTTTTTTAATTAAACAGCTTAAAACCTTGGAAGGGCCTACCTCTACAAACCTATCAACACCTAATGCTATTAGCTTTCTCATGGACATATCCCACAATACAGGGCTATGCATTTGACCTTTAAGGCCAGACTTAATTTCATTTGGGCATTGAGCAATCTCGGCACTTAGGTTAGCTACTATTGGGAATTCCGGGGTTTTAAAGCTCACTTTGCTCAGTTCATAAGCAAACTTCTCAGCTGCCGGCTCCATTAAGCTTGAATGAAATGGCCCGCTAACATTAAGAGGAACTACTCTTTTGGCCCCTTCAGCAGCAGCTAACCTGGATGCAGCTTCAACCTTGTCTTTTTCCCCAGCAATAACTAGCTGGCCTGGACAGTTATAGTTGACAGTTTCCACAACCCCTTCAATCCGAGAGCATATTTCTTCAACCTTTTCATTCGCTAAACCAAGGATTGCAGCCATGGCACCCTTGCCGGCAGGTATGGCTTCCTCCATAAATTTTCCTCTTTTTGATACCAATTGAAGAGCATCTGGATAATCAATACAATTAGCCGCTACTAATGCTGAATACTCTCCTAAACTGTGTCCTGCAGCATAATCAGGAGTAACACCTGAATTTTTTAATAATTGCCAACAAATTGTACTTACAGTGAGAATTGCTGGCTGTGTATTTACTGTTAATTTAAGATCTTCCTCAGGTCCATCTAATATTATTTCACTTATTTTATAGCCTAGCACATCATCTGCTTGCTGCAATAGTTCTTGTGCCTCTGGATATTTGTCACATAAATCTTTGCCCATTCCTACATATTGTGCTCCCTGACCAGGAAACATAAATGCTATTTTCTGCATGCTAACCTCCACTATTTATTATATATTTTGCACCCTCTTTAATTCTTTATTATAGCCTTCAATTAATTCATTGATAATGGTTTCTACGGGCTTAATATCATTTATCATTGCGCAGACCTGGCCTGCCATAATGGAACCCATCTCTATATCTCCATCTATAGCAGCAGCCTTTAATTTACCAGCACCCAGCTCGCCTAACTCCTCAATTGAAACACCTGATTCAACTCTTTTAATAAACTCTTTGGTAAGCTTATTTTTAATACACCTTACATGATGTCCATGAACTCCTGTGACAACAGTATCCCTATCCTTGGCTTTAATAATTTCATTTTTGTATGCGTCATCAGCTATACATTCAGTAGAACAAATAAAGCGGGTTCCTATCTGGACACCTTCTGCTCCAAGGGCCACTGCTGCCAGCATGCCTCTTCCATCGGCAATTCCTCCAGCAGCTATCACAGGAATATCTACAGCATCTACTATCTGGGGTACTAAGGCCATGGTGGTAATTTCCCCAATATGGCCTCCACATTCCATACCCTCTGCAATTATCCCATCCACTCCAGACCTCTCCAGTCTTTTTGCTAGGGCAACAGAGGCCACAACTGGAAAGACTTTTACCTGGGCTTCTTTTAATGCTGCCAGGTGTTTGCCAGGATTTCCGGCCCCTGTGGTGATTACTGGAACTTTCTTGTCAATTACAAGTTTAATAATTTCCTCAACATAGGGCGATAGGTAATATACATTTACACCAAATGGTTTGTCTGTAATTTTCCTAACCTTTTCTATTTCCTTCTCTACTATTTCAGGCGGAGCATTTCCGGCACCTATTATCCCCAAACCACCGGATTTAGATACAGCTCCCGCCAATTCACCCGTAGCTATCCAAGCCATACCACCTTGAAAAATAGGGTATTTTATACCAAGAATTTGTGTGATTCGCGTTTTGATATTAATACACCTCCTAATCTAAATTTGCACCCTAGCCTACCATTGAATTAAAGTAGCTCCCCATGTTAACCCGGCACCAAAACCCACTAAGAGAATTTTTTGCCCTTCACAAATTTTCTGGTTCATATATGCTTCATAGAGAGCAACTGGTATTGATGCACTTGACATGTTTCCATATTTATTAAGATTTACAACTACCTTTTCTGGTGACAGATTTAATCTTTTAATAGCTGACTCAACAATACGCATATTTGCCTGATGAGGTATTAATAAATCAACCTCCTCCTTATCCACACCTGCTATTTCAAGAACTTTTAGTGATGCCTCCCCCATTACACGTACGGCAAATTTAAAGACTTCATTGCCATTCATGTAAATAGTATGCAATTTATCATCTATTGTTTGATATGTCGGAGGAAGACTGGATCCCCCAGCTGGCTGTTTTAATAAATGGGCTCCTCTTCCATCACTTCCTAAATAGTTGGCCAGAATACCTGTTGAATCTTGTGATGGCTGTAAAACAACTGCCCCAGCTCCATCACCAAACAAAATACAGGTATTTCGATCTTCCCAATTAACGATTTTGGACATAACCTCTGCGCCAATAACAAGCACATTTTTATAAAACCCTGTTTCTACAAACTGGGTAGCAGTTGCAAGGGCATAGATAAACCCCGTGCAGCCAGCTGATAAGTCATAGGCTGCGGCATTATTGGCACCTATTTTTTCCTGTATCAAGCAAGCAGTAGATGGCCATACCATATCAGGGGTCAGCGTGGCAACAATAATTAAATCAATATCTTGTGAAGTGACCATGGCATGTTCCATGGCCATTAAAGCAGCCCTGGCGCCTAAATCAGAACATGTTACTCCTTCTTCAACTACGCGCCTTTCTTCAATACCAGTTCTGGACCTAATCCATTCATCACTTGTATCTACAGATGCTTCCAAGTGTTTATTTGTTATTACTTTTTCAGGCAAATACATACCTATACCAGTAATTTTTGCACGGCATTTATTTTCCATTTAATCCATGATCCCACCTTTAGATGTCATTAATTCCCTGAATAGCCTCTACTAATTTACTATCATAGCTTTGGGCTGCTACCTTAATAGCATTGCATATGGCTATTGAATTTGAACTGCCATGACATATTATACTTACTCCATTTATACCCAATAAAGGCGCTCCTCCATACTCGGAATAGTCAAATTGCTTTTTAATATTCCTTAATCCTGGAACCAGCGCTAAAGCTCCCAGCTTACGTACAAAATTCTTAGTCAATTCTCTTTTTAATAGAACACCAAATCCACCTGCAAGGCCTTCTGCAAACTTTAATAGACAGTTGCCCACAAAGCCATCACATACCATAACATCAACTGGTCCATGAGGAATATCTCTTGGCTCTACATTGCCAACAAAATTTAATGCGCTTTGTTCTAATAGCTCATATGCTGCTATTGTTAGCTGATTTCCTTTAGTTTTTTCTGAACCTATGTTAATGAGTCCAACTTTTGGGTTATTAGATCCTAATAATTTTTCTACATATAAACTACCCATCTGAGCAAATTGAAGTAAGTTCTCAGGTTTAGAATCTACATTTGAGCCTACATCTAAAAGTAATTTTGGCCCACTTAAGGTTGGCATTAAGGTAGCTATGGCAGGCCTGCTTATTCCTTTAATTCTACCTATGTTCATAACGCTTGCCGCCATCTGCGCTCCTGTGCTGCCAGCTGATACCATGCCTTGAACTTGTTTTTCCTTAACCAACCTGGCAGCTACCATCATGGAGCTATCTCTCTTTTTTCTAGTGGCAACTGCGGGTGCCTCGTCCATGCCTATTACTTCTGATGCATGTATAACACTTATACCTTCCATGGTAGGATATTTGGCCAGTTCCTTTTCAATTTGGGACTCAATACCAACTAAAACTACTTCTGCATAATTTTTTTTTACAGCTTCTACAGCACCTTTAATAATTTCACTTGGGGCATAATCGCCTCCCATGGCATCCAGGGCTATCTTAACCATTTAAGGTTCCTCCTTTATTAGTGTACGAATACATCAGCTATAAGATGAACCGAAGCAGGTGACATGATGCAGGCTTCTCTATTATTGTTTCGGTGCATCTTACCTCATGACTCATCCTTCAAGCAATGAGTTATATCCTGAGCTTATGTGGATTGTGACTGGACAATAAACTGTCCTTTAAAAACCATTTCACCTTCAACCTTGGAGTATATGGATACTAAATATGTATTGGATCTTTTTACCTTTACGACTGCTTTGCATACTACCCTTTCACCAATACGGACAGGTCTTTTATAACGCACCCTGGCACTACCAGTCAGTACCACCTTGGCATCTACTACTGCAATAGCTAAAGAATTAGCTTGAGCAAAAAGGTGGTGCCCACGGGCAATGCCAGTCCTTTCAAAAGTATGCTCCTTTTCAATTTTTAGCAGGGAATAGGCTTCCTTGTCAAGATCAATATCTATCAATTCTCCCATAATCTCAGTTTCGGAAAGTGATTTTACCTTGGCATATTTTTCCTCGGCAACACTCTTAACTCTTTCTCTTAATTCTGGTATACCAAGGGCTATTCTATCCAGGCGTATTGTCTGGATACTAACAGAAAAGTGCTCAGCCAATTCTTCATCAGTGCTGAAAGGATTATTTTCTAAATAGCTTACTAACTCTTCCTGTCTTTGCTTTTTTAAACCTTTAGCCATATTAACACCTCTAACTATTAGTTGTTATTAGTACCTGATATTAAATATATTATAGTTATTTTTTCTATAATTGGCAAGAGATTTAGAAAAAGTTTAATGTTTTAGTGTGAAACTTAGACTTCCTGATAGTACTAAAAAAGAGCTGTCAACATATACGTTAACAACTCTCTTTAAGGTCCAATGCCAATAGCCTTATGCTTTTTCTGCGCCGGCTGCATTTTTTTTGTAAAAACCACATTCTGCACACATTCTATGCGGCACCTTTAATTGACGACACTGTGGACATTCCACTAAAGGTAGCGAATCAATTTTTCTCCATTGTGCACGTCTGGCACGAACTTTGGCTTTTGACTGCCTTCTTTTTGGTACTCCCATCTATAAGCCTCCCTTGCTCTAATTAGTTTTAAGTAGCTGCTGCAAAACTGCCAATCTGGGGTCAATTTCCTCATTCTTACACTCACATTTTTTCAGATTAAGGTTACAACCACACCTTGGACACAATCCTTGACAGTTCTCTTTACATACTGCCTTCATGGGCAAAGCTAAAAACAATGCCTGCTCTATTAACGGTTCCAAATTGATTTGACCATTCTGGTACCAATTAACATCCCCATCCTGCTGTTCCTTTTCTGACAGAAGGTTATATTGAGCAGCTGTTACAAACCTTTCCATTAAAGGAGTTTCTATGTCAAGTGTAAACTGCTCCAAACAGCAATGACATATAACCTTTGCTTCGGCAGTAATTTTGCCCTTAACAAGAATATCCTTTTGAGTAAATGTTACATCTGCGACCACCTTAATCGGCCCATTAAAAGTAACTTTCTCTTGACCCACAATTACTTGAGGCAAGTTAACTGTAAAGTCGTAATGTCGAGTTAATAATTTGTCAAGTTTAATCTTCTCAACATCAATAAACACAGCAAACCATCCTTTTCATGACTCTAAGGGAGATTATACAGGACTAAAGGACTAAATGTCAAGAAATTGCCTCAACAACCTCTTTTGTATCTCTTGCAATCATAAGTTCTTCATTAGTAGGTATGACTACTACCTTAACCTTAGAATCACTAGCTGAGACTACTTTTTCTTGACCACGAATTTTATTAGCTTCCTTATCTATTTTAACTCCCAGGTAATCCATATTCTCACATACTTTTTCTCTTATATCCCATGAATTTTCACCTAACCCTGCAGTAAATACTAGAACATCAACACCATTTAATACTGCTGCATAGGAGCCTATAAGTTTTTTTACATAATGTACATATACATCAATGGCTAATTGTGCATCTCTATTCCCCTCGGCTGAAGCTGCTTCTAGATCTCTAAAGTCACTGCTTACTCCAGAAATTCCTAAAACACCACTCTTTTTATTCATTAGGGTGCTTACCTGGTCAGTGGTTAGATTTTCCATATCCATTAAAAAAGGTACTATGGCAGGATCAATTATACCACAGCGAGTGCCCATTACTAATCCTTCTAAAGGTGTTAATCCCATGCTTGTATCAACTGATTTGCCATCCTTTACTGCAGTTATTGATGCCCCATTTCCCAAATGACAGGTAATAATTTTACTATTGTCAAGTTCCACACCAGCTACCTTTGCAGCACGCTGAGCAACAAACTTGTGTGAAGTGCCGTGAAAGCCATATCTTCTAATTTTGTGCTTTTTACATAATTCTTTTGGTAAAGCATAAGTATATGCTGAAGGCGGCATGGTTTGATGAAAGGCTGTATCAAAAACAGCTACCTGAGGTATGCCTGGCATTAACTTCTCACATGCATTCATACCCATAAGACCAGGTGGATTATGCAGTGGTGCTAGATTAAACAGCTTTTTAAATTCTTCTTTAATGGTATCAGTAATTAGTACTGATTCGGCAATTACACCGCCGTGAACCGCACGATGTCCCACTGCGTTAATCTCTTCCATGCCATTTATTACTCCATGATCCTTATCTAATAAAGCTTCTACTACTAACTTAATTCCTATTTCATGATTAGGAATCGCTGTTTCTAGCACATACTTGTCCTGACCTGCTGGCTGATGAGCTATTAAAGCACCGTCAAGACCGATTCTTTCAACTAAACCCTTGGCCAATACCTCCTCATTTGTCATATCAAACATCTGATACTTAATTGATGAGCTTCCTGAGTTTACAACTAACACTTTCATTTTGATAAATATCCCCCTTACTATAATCTCTTTTAAACTTATCTTTCATATCACTCCCATGGCATGTAAATCTTTTTTTATGACCGGTATATGCTTTTTGGTTTCCTCTATCCCTATTTCCATACACTCCTGGACTAAATCAAATCTTGCGGGACTGATATGGGAAAGATCTGGCTGTATTAATACACTGCATTCATTACATAACTGCTTAATACTATCAAAATGAGGAACTTCCAATGACATTAAAATAACATCAAAGATATTTTGCACCTTATGCCTGGTGCCTATTCTACCTCCAAATCTAACATCTACTGCTATTATGTAGTCTGCGCCATGCATCTTCAATACGTTAATGGGCACATGGTTTTTTACTGCACCATCTACTAATAGCCGGGTGCCAAGATTTTTTGGTTTGAAGATTCCTGGGATAGAAACACTTGCCCTTAAAGCATCTGCAACTTTGCCTGTATTTATTATTATTTCTTCACCCGTTTCTATATCTGCAGCTACTGCAAAAAATGGCTTTGCTAATTGGTCAAAAGTCTTATTTTTTGTAATTAGCCTAAACAATTCTTCAATTTTTTCACCCTTTATCAAACCCATTTTTGGCAAAATCACATCAACAAATTGCTCATGTCTTAAAGTAGCAGCAATTTTAAAGACCAGGTTTAAATCAGCATTATCAGCATACAGTGCTCCAAATACACTGCCTATGCTGGTTCCTGCGATTATATCAACTGGTATATTTTCTTCCTCCAATGCCATTAGTACCCCAAGATGTGCCATTCCTTTTGCGGCACCGGCACCAAGTGCTAATCCCACAATGGGGCGTTGCATAGACATCCCACCTTCTTGGTCTATTATGCGACACAATTAAGTATATATATATAATAATAGTATTTCAACTGGAGAAACTATGATAAAACAAAGGAAATCTAGTTTAATTTTTCTTTTAAAACTAGTGTTGATTTTTGTTATATTCTTCTCATTAATAATTTTTCCCAAGCAGGTATTCGAAGCTTCTTTGCGCGGACTAAATGCATGGTGGACTATTGTCTTTCCAGCATTATTGCCTTTTTTTATAATGTCAGAAATTCTTGTTGCCCTTGGAATTGTACAGTTTTTAGGAGTTTTACTGGAACCCATAATGCGACCTGTATTTAGACTACCAGGAACTGGTGCCTTTGTACTAGCGGTTGGCTATACTTCTGGAGCCCCAATAAGCTCAATTGTAACAGCAGATTTAAGAAAAAAACATTTGCTTACAAGAAATGAAGCTGAAAGAATAATATGCTTTACAAATAATGCAAGCCCTCTGTTCATGTTTGGCGCTGTAGCCGTTGGTATGTTTAATAGTCCTGAAATTGGCGTGATAATTGCAGTTTCTCATTATCTGGCTAATATTCTTCTAGGTGTCTGCTTAAGATTTAGGGCTCCGAGAAAATATGGTATGCACTATAATTCACAAAAGCTAGGATTTAAAAAGGCCTTACAGGCCTTGCTTGATAGTCAAATACCCAATAAAAAACCTCTAGGGAAAATCCTTGGTGATGCTATAAGGAACTCGGTAAATAATCTGACCCAAATAGGAGGTTTTATCATTCTTTTTTCAGTTATAATAGAATTATTGAACCTATTCAATGTGATTGGGCTAATATCTGTTTGCTTAACATTTTTATTAAATCCACTATTAATGGTGGACCATCAGTTAGCAAAAGGCATAGCCAGCGGCTTTGTGGAAATGACTATTGGCTCAAAACTAATTGCTGAATCTCCTTCCCCATTACACATAAAGGTTGCCGCAGTCAGTCTAATATTAGGCTGGTCTGGACTATCAATCCATGCTCAGGCCATTAGCATGTTGGCCACCACAGACATAAGATTTTACCCCTTTGTTATTGCAAGGTTTTTCCATGGAATCATGGCAGCTTTAATTACCCTGTTGATCTACAATCCCGCAGTTTCGGTCATATCTAAATATGATAGCCTGTTATATTGGGAATATAGCACGTTGGGTATCATATATTACAGTTGTGGTATATTTGTATTAATTATAGTTTTATTTCTTTCGTTATCTCTATTATTATCTTTAATTAAAAGAATTAGACCTATCCTACATCTTCTATTTCATTAACTTCTCTTTTGGGTAGCCTTTCTTTAAGCTCATTTCTTCCTTCTCCTACTATAGCAAGAGTTTTTTGGAGTCTGGCTTCTATTGAAGCCAGAACATCATCTGCATATTGATTGGCCCCACTTTTAATTTCATAGGCAACCTTATGGGCTTCTGCAATTATCTCTTCACTTTGATGCTTTGCTTCTCGAACAACCTCAGATTCCTGTGCCAGCTTTTTTATCTTATTTCTTGCATTTTCTAGTAATTCCTGTGCTTCTATTTTAGCCTCATTTATCACTCTTTCTCGTTCTCTTACCACCCATCTTGCTTGTCTCATTTCTTCTGGCAGTTCACTGCGAATTTTATCTATGTAATCTAACAGCTTTTCCTTTTCAGTTACTATTTTGCTGGACAGAGGAACCTTCTTGCCTGTTTCTATTTCTTGCTCTAGTTCGTCAAGCAACATGAAAATATCCACATTAATGTCCTCCCTTACAACTCTATATTAGATTTAGTAAACTATTTATAATACCCCACTTGTGTATCACCATATTTAGATGTTTTCAATAATCGAAAGGTGTCACATTGTGGCGGCAGCTCTATTTTACTTTCTGTTTCTACTACTATAATTCCTTCTTCTTTTAGCAACAGTTTTAATTTTTTTACTATTGGTACTACCAAATCATATCCATAGGGAGGATCCAAGAAAATAATATCATATATTTTAGTGAGTTTATTAATTATTTTTCTAGAATCACCTAATATTATTGTGCTCCTATCCTCAAAACCTATATTTGCCAAATTATTTCTTATACATTTAATGGCCTTGGGAGATTGATCAACAAAGGTACAGCTGTTAGCACCCCTACTTAATGCCTCTATGCCAATATTGCCGGTCCCTGCAAACAAGTCCAAAAAATCACTTTTATAAACCAAAGGGGATATTGTATTGAAGATGGCTTCCTTAACCCTATCAGATGTGGGTCTAATTTTTGTTCCCCTAGGGGCAATTATTCGTCTTCCCTTGGCATAACCTGAAATTATTCTCACATATACACCCCATTATAACATATCCTAGATAAAGATGGTAAATTTTACATTGATCTAAATTCCTTATTTTTAACAGTTATCAATGTATATTTTGCTGCTTAAAGGTCCATAATATTTACTGGTAAAGCATTTTACTGAAGAGCTTAGTGGTTATTTTTAATAACCCTCCCCCATAAGCTCTTCCTCCGGTTTCTCCTCTCCCATAGAACGAGGGTCTTTAGGAGACCCTCGTTCTTATATTACTCATTCCTTTTTCAATGTTACAAGGATCTGATTTCCTTTTTTATAGCGGTACTTGCACTAATTTTCACATGATTATTGCATTTAAAGCAAATATAAATTCCTTGTGGATTACTGGCTAGCCGCTGATAATCCTTATGGATTTTTGATATCTCCTCTTTGATGCCGCAAAGGGAACACTTTACTAACATTTTTTTACCTCCCTTTATTACATAAAAGTATATCATAAAGGTAATATAATACTCAACTTTGGGAATTATATTTTTAAAGCAAATTATTAGGAGGTAATACTTTGACATTGACCTTTGATTTAATAAAAAATCTTGGAATTAACCTGGACTTGGCCATAGAAGCACACAGCCTGTTAAGAGGAGATGCCAATCAAGAAATCCAGGGAGTTAGAGAAAATGTAAAGCAGTTCAGCAATGGTACAATTACCAGTATTCAAATATTGGACGAGAATGGTGCCAGACAAATGGGTAAACAGCCTGGCAACTACCTTACAATAGAATCATCAGGGTTAAGAGAGAATAACCCTGAGGTCCACCAGGAAATAGCAGATATTATGGGAAAAGAGCTTGAAGGACTATTGCAATCTGTTGGCCTTACCGAAAATGATACAGTTTTAATTGTAGGCCTGGGAAATTGGGATGCCACACCAGATGCCCTTGGCCCAAAGGTAGCAGGCAAGGTTCTTGTCACCCGGCATCTTCACAAATATACACCCCAGAATGTCCAAGGTGGTCTTAGACCAGTATGTGCATTATCACCTGGTGTACTTGGCATTACAGGCATTGAAACAGCTGAAATCATTAAAGGTGTTGTAGAAAAGGTTCAACCTTCCCTGGTAATAGCAGTAGATGCATTAGCAGCCATGGATTTAAGTCGTATTACCTCAACTATTCAAATAGCTGATACGGGAATAAACCCTGGTTCAGGTATTGGCAATCAAAGAATGGCTATAACCAGGGAAGCACTGGGAGTTCCTGTTATTGCTATTGGGATACCAACAGTAGTACATGCAGCAGTTGTGGTATCCGCCAGTCTGCATTATCTTGTAAGCAATCAACCAATACAAAAGACTCTTTTGAATGATAGTATTGTGCAGGATGCTATTCAATCTGTGCTGCAGCCATTTAATGGCAATTTTACTGTGACGCCTAAAGAAATTGACGATCTAATTGAAACCACAGCAAAAATTGTAGCATCTGGCTTAAATCAAGGATTACACCCAGCTATCGGCCCTGAAGAGGGGAATATATACTATCACTAGAGCATGCTTTGTACAATTAACAAGCTGTAAATAAGTTTAAAAGGAGCAGGGCAACCCTGCTCCATATTACAAATAATACAATCCTAATTTAGACTTTGAACAACTTATGCTTGTTACTTACCAGCACGCTGCTGCTCATAAGACTGTATCATTTTCTTGACCATTAATCCTCCAATGGAACCATTAACTCTTGAAGGAAGGTCTCCCATATATCCCCCTTGTGGGATTTGAATTCCTAGTTCTTGAGCAGTTTCATACTTTAATTGCTGCATTGCTGCTCTAGCTTGTGGGACTACTAAATTATTTGTATTTCCTCCACCTTGTGGCATAGTTTCACCTCCTAAAGAGAAACTTGGCTGTATTTTTAAACTTATTACTGACCAGCACGCTGCTGCTGGTAAGTCTGAATCATTTTCTTGACCATTAATCCTCCTATAGAACCATTAACCCTTGAAGGAAGGTCTCCCATATATCCACCCTGTGGAATTTGAATTCCTAGTTCTTGAGCTGTTTCATACTTGAATTGTTCCATAGCTGCTCTAGCCTGAGGCACCAAAAGTTTGTTATTGTTAGGCAATTTATTGTCACCTCCTTTGATTTAGTATTCTTAGTATAACTCCACATAATTGATTTATACTGCGTTCCATCTGTAAGTATTTGCCTCGATTGTTATAGTTTTTAATGGCATGAAATGTAAAAACCCTTTGTTTTTTTGATAACAAAGGGTTAACCATATATTTTAGAAAAATCAATGTTCATAAATTTTGTATGCCTTCCAAATAATTCTGCTTTTATATATTGTTTTTCTTCAATAAAAGCCCTCACATGCCTCATGGAAGCTTCTAATATTTTTCCATCTGTAATTAAATCTGCTACTTTAAATTCAGGAATACCATGCTGACGAGTACCAAACATTTCACCAGGTCCTCTTAGTTTTAAATCCATTTCTGCAATCTTAAACCCATCATTGGTTTCACACATAGCTTTCGTACGATATTTAGCTTCTTGGCCTTTAATATCCCCCAATAAAAAACAATAAGCTTCATTTTTACTTCTGCTGATACGGCCTCTTAGTTGATGTAATTGTGATAAGCCAAATCTTTCTACACCTTCTATTATCATGACATTTGCATTTGGAACATTTATCCCTACTTCCACAACAGTAGTACTTATTAAAATATTCAAATTGCCTGCTCTAAACTGCCCCATAATTTCTTCTTTATCTTGAGGTGTCATTCTGCCATGAACAAGGCTTACTGAATAGCCGGTAAAGACTTCCTTTAAAACTTTTTCCATTTTCACAGCGTTTTCAATGTCAAGCTTTTCACTTTCATCAATAATTGGGCAGATAACATATGCCTGTTTTCCCTGCTGAATTTGTTTTTTTACAAAATCATATAGTTTTTTGCGGTTTTGCTCAGATACATATTTAGTTATCACATTTCCTCGGCCTAACGGTTTTTCATCTAGTAATGAAATATCTAGATCGCCATATAAGGTCAGGGCCAGGGTTCGTGGAATGGGAGTTGCACTCATTACCAAAACATTAGGACTATCCGCTTTTTGCTGCAGTCTAAGCCTTTGATTAACTCCAAACCTATGCTGTTCGTCTATCACTATTAGTCCCAGTCTCTTAAACATGACATTATCTTGAATAATGGCATGTGTTCCAATAACTATGTCTATCTCGCCAGAAGATATGAGTTCAAGGATTCTTTTCTTCTCCAATTGTGCCAAGCTTCCAGTTAGCAGAGCTATGTTTAGATTTAACCTTCCCAAAGTCTCTTTCAGGTCTAAATAATGCTGCCTGGCAAGGATTTCTGTAGGTGCCATTAAAACCCCTTGAAAACCACTATCACAGGATGCAATAAGAGACATTACGGCAATCACCGTTTTGCCACTACCAACATCACCCTGTAAGAGCCTTGTCATTGGTTTAGTACTTTTTAAATCTTTACTAATATCTTTCCAGACCCTTATTTGTGCTGCTGTTAGTTTAAAGGGAAGTGATCTTATATACTCTTGTACTAACATGTTATTATTTATAATAATACCGTTTTTCATAATGCTTTTTTTTCTAGTTAGTATTCCAAGTTGATAAAAAGCAAATTCCCTGTAAGCTAGATACATTCTAGCTTTTTCTTGTTCTTCCATTGTATCTGGAAAATGCATCTTCAAAACACACCACTGCAGTGGAGGAATATTCATGGGCTGAATTAATTCATTAGGCAGCACCTCAGGCAAACTATTTAAATAGTTATCCAGGCAATACTTAATGAGGCTTCTTAAAAAGCGCTGATTTAATCCCCCTGTGGATGGATAAAAGGGTATAATTCCTCCACAATTTAAATTTTCTCCCCTGCCATCAATTATTTCATAGTCGTAAGCAGACATTTCCAGCCTGCCAAAATTTCTACGAACCTTGCCTGTAACAATTACTTCCTTGTCCCTTGTAAGTATGTTTTTTAGATAATCTCCCTGATTAAACCAGTTAACTGTTAAATATGAGCCACCATCATAAATAACCACCTTTAATATATTAAAACGTGGTTTTGGTCTGGTTATCTCACTTGTTACAATTGTACCCTTGATAGTCTCTACTGACCCAGGCAGTAATTCATGAATTTTTTTTAAGTTTGACCTGTCTTCATACTTTCTTGGAAAGTGGTAAAGTATATCTGCTACAGTACTTATTCCCAAATTGTTTAATGCCCTTTTTTTAACCCTGCCTACACCTTTTAAACCATCAATAGAAATATTAGATAAGTCATACATAAGATTCTACTCTGCTGAAATAATATAGTGGTATAATGGCTGTCCACCTTGATACAGCTCAAATTCAATGTCCGGATACCGGCTGCTAAAATCCCCTTGAAGGTTTTTAGCATCATCCTCACATATGTCTTTGCCATAAAAAACTGTAATTAATTCTGCTCCTTCTTTTTCTACAATTGTAGTAAGAAGCTCCATTGTTACAGTATTCAAATCTTTTCCTGTATGAATTATTTCTCCTTCTAGTATGGCTAAAATATCTCCCTGATTTATGTCAACATCACCATAAACCGTATCACGTACAGCATATGTTATTTCACCTGTTAAGACACTCTTATAATGTTCCAGCATATTTTTATGATTAGCCTCAATATCCTGGTTGGCATCATAGCCAAGCATTGCAGCCATTCCCTGGGGAAAGGTTTTAGTAGGTACAACCATAACCCTTTTTTCAGTCAGCTTGGCTGCCTGCTGGGCAGCCATAATTATGTTGCTGTTATTTGGCAAAACCAAAACTTTATCTGCTTTAATTGCGTTAATAGCGCCTAGTATGTCTTGAGTACTAGGGTTCATGGTCTGTCCACCTTCAATAACCTTATCCACACCCATACTCTCAACAATTCTTCCTAAACCATCCCCGGAAACCACAGCAACCACACCAATTTCCTTAACCTCCTCATGTATTTCATTAGAAATATATGGCTGTCTGCTCTGGTCTGTCATGTTTTCTATTTTTATGTCGTGGAGGGTTCCGTACTTTAGTCCAATTTCCAAAACATGCCCGGGATTATTGGTATGTATGTGAACTTTAAGAAGGCTTTTATCTCCCACCACTAGCGTACTGTCACCTAGTGGTCTTATTTCATCAAGTACTTCCTCTTCATTTAAATTTTGCCCCTTGATAACACATTCTGTGCAATAAATAAACTCTCCAACCTCTTCAATTTTTACAAATGAATGGGTTTCTTTAATAGGCTCTATTTCAATATCCCCTATGTCCTTGCCTTCAAGGAAATTTGCAATTCCTTGAAGAATCACAATTAAGCCCTTGCCCCCTGCATCTACAACACCTGCCTTGGCCAGTACTGGTAATAATTCAGGTGTTTTATCCAATGCTCTTTCACCTGCCATAATGCCCTTATTCAATAACATATTAATATCCTTGCTATCATAGCTTGCATCCTTAATACCCTGGGCTACAGCCTTGGCAACTGTTAAAATAGTTCCTTCTACAGGCTTTAATACTGCTTTGTAGGCCATCTTTACTGCTTTGTCAGATGCTCGAACAAAGTCCTTGTAATCTATTTCTTTATTATTCTCCAACTCACTGGTAAAGCCGCGAAAAAGCTGGGATAAAATCACACCTGAGTTCCCCCGTGCACCCATTAAAGCTCCCTTGGAAAGGGCTTTTACCAATGGACCTACTTCATTTCCTTCTACAATCTCCATCTCCTTTACTGCACTAGAGACCGTCAAGTACATATTTGTCCCTGTATCACCGTCAGGTACAGGAAAAACATTCAAGTAGTTTATCTGCTCTTTATATTTTACTAAATTTGCAAAACCTGCTCTCATGGCAGCTTTTAGCTTTTCTCCATTAATTGAATATATATTTTGCAATATTTTTACCCCCTATTCCACTACCTTAACTCCCTGTACTTTTATGTTTACCCTTTCCACATTGGCACCTGTCATTTCTTCAATGGTATAGTGCACCTTTTCCATAACATTTTGAGCTACCTCTGATATTTTGGTGCCATACATTACTATGATGCTCACCTCGATAATTAACCTGTTCCCGTCAACTACTTCCACCTTAACTCCCTTGCGGGTTTCTTTCCTAATTAAGTCTGAAATTCCTTCACTAATACCAGCTGATGGAATACCAGCCAGGCCATAACATTCTAGAGCAGCCTTACTGGCAATACTTGTAATAACTTCTTTAGATATCTCAATATTGCCCTTGTCATTCTTTAACTGAAAACTCATAATTTAAACCCCCTTATAGATACTCTTTATAGTGACAAAATATTGGCTATGCATTATTATGTTCACTACTAGCTTACCCCTATTGCACCATGATAAGAATTTATTAAGGCAGTTTCATTTTTCATTTTACATTAATTCAACAATAAATACTATTACCCTGCTTTTTAAATAATATTTTAATTAAAGTGGATAATAACTTGTAAACTATAGTATTTTTTGATAAAATGCTGGAAGATTGTTTTTTAAAAACGAATCTGTACTTAAATAAAGTACTAAACAATAAGGCAACTCAGTTTAAGGAGGTGTTCAATGTGGCCAAGTGTACAGTTTGTGGAAAGGGTGTTTCTACAGGTCATAAGGTTAGCCACTCTAACATTAAAACAAAGAGGCAGTGGAAACCTAACATTCAAAGGGTTAAAGCTGTTGTTAGAGGAACTAAAAAAAGAATTGATGTATGTACTCGTTGCTTGCGTTCAGGCAGGGTTCAAAGAGCCATATAGCAGGGTAATTAATGTAAAAAAAGAAAAGGTTGAGAATATTTAATCTCAACCTTTTTTTGTTTGCTTGCCTACTTAATTTCTATTTTATTAATTATTTGCCCACCTAAATTTTTTAGATAAACTGACCCGTTTTCCAACAAACAATAGGTTGCAGCCCTGGGTTGGTTTTTTGGCAGGCTGCAGCTGCCTGGATTGACATAAATATACCTATCAATTCTCTTTAATAGGGGAACATGGGTATGGCCAGTTACAAAGATATGAGCTTTAAATTTTTCCATCAAGTCATCCACACCGTTATCATCAATATCATGTCCATGGTGAACAAGAAACCTTAGCCCTTGTATTTGAGTAAAAAGAGGTGAAGGTTGAATTGGGACTTTTAAAACCATTTGATCAACATAGGCATCACAATTACCCTGGGCTATAATAATGGGCACCTCACATTTGTTAAGCTCGGCAGCCAGTACAGCTGGATCATACTCTGGCTTAATTGGATTTCGAGGCCCATGGTACAAAACATCCCCTCCATGCAGAATTAAATCACATACAGAAAAGTCCAATTCCCATATTTTACGCCACGCCTCCAGGTCCCCATGGGTATCACTAATTATTCCTATTTTCACAGATTAGCCCCCTTGTATTAACCCATGCTCTTCATAAGGTTAGCCATCTCAATTGCACCAAGGGCTGCTTCCCAACCCTTGTTGCCAGCTTTAGTGCCTGCCCTTTCAATTGCCTGCTCGATGGTATCAGCTGTAATTACTCCATAAATGACGGGCTTATCTAAGTTGAGGCTTACTAATGCTACTCCCTTGGTGACTTCGCTTGATACATAGTTAAAATGTGGTGTGGCACCTCTAATGACAGCCCCCAAACATATAACGGCATCATAGTCCTTTTGTGCTAGTTTCTGAGCAGCTAACGGAATCTCAAATGCTCCTGGAACCCAGGCAACATCGATCCTGTCACTACTAGCACCATGTCTTATAAGACAATCCATGGCCCCAGATAAAAGCTTGTTTGTAATAAATTCATTGAAACGAGAAATAACTATCCCAAACTTTAAATCTTCTGCTAAGAGCTTTCCTTCATACACCTTTCCCATATTATCGCCTCCTGCTCTATTTATTTGATATATCATGCAAAATATGTCCTAACTTTTGCTTTTTAGTTGTAAGGTATTTTAAGTTTGAGGGGCAGGGTGAAATTTCCAGGGGTACTCTTTCAACCACCTGCAGCCCATATCCCTCTAAACCGGCAATTTTTCTTGGGTTATTGGTAAGAAGCCGGATATTTTTAACTCCAATATCTGCCAATATCTGGGCGCCTATACCATAGTCTCTTAAGTCATCTGGGAAACCAAGAAGCTCATTTGCTTCTACTGTATCCTTACCTTCATCCTGTAATTTATAGGCTCTAAGCTTGTTTATTAAACCTATACCCCTGCCTTCCTGCCTCATATATAAAAGTACGCCTTTTCCTTCTCTTGCAATCATCTGCATTGCAGCATCTAATTGGTCGCCACAGTCACACCTGCTTGAGCCAAATACATCTCCTGTCAGACATTCGGAATGCACTCTAACTAGTATGGGTTCATCTCCCTTTACATTTCCCTTTACCAGGGATAGGTGAGATCCCTTTTCAAAAATATCTTCATATACTGAAACCAGAAATTCACCATATTTGGTAGGCAGTTTAGTAGTTACTTCTTTTTTTACAAGCATTTCAGTCTTTCTTCTATAATTAATCAAATCAGCAATGGTAATGATTTTTAAATCATATTCTTTTGCGAATTCCATAAGCTGGGGTACCCTGGCCATGGTTCCATCATCACCCATTATCTCACATATTATGCCTGCAGGATAAAACCCAGCAAGCCTGGCTAGGTCTACAGATGCTTCAGTATGACCAGCCCTCCTAAGTACACCCCCTTCCTTATACCTTAAAGGGAAAATATGTCCAGGTTTACGCAAATCCTTGGGCTGCGTGCTGTCATCAAGGATCTTTTTAATAGTCAAAGCTCTTTCATATGCAGAGATACCTGTCGTTGTCTCCCAGGCATCTACAGAAACTGTAAAGGCTGTTTCATGAGTGTCTGTATTATGATGTACCATTGGCTGAATATCTAACTCATCCAATCTTGAACCAATAATAGGCATGCATATTAAACCCTTTCCCTTTGATGCCATAAAGTTAATTGCCTCTGGAGTAACACACTCTGCAGCCATAACCAGATCACCTTCATTTTCCCTGTCCTCATCATCTACTACAATGATCATTTTGCCGCTTTTAATATCTGCAATTGCTTCTTCTATAGTATTAAAGTTAATGGTCATATATTATTGCCCCCTATATAAAGCCATTTTCTATAAGCTTTTGGTAAGTTACACCTTTATCCTGATTTTGTTGACTACTTAGTAATCTTTCTATATATTTTGCCAGCATATCCACTTCTAAATTGACAGTATCGCCAATCTTTTTTACACCTAGAGTGGTTTTTTCCCTTGTATGGGGTATTAAAGATACACTAAAGCTTTTATCTAGTACATCCACTATTGTCAGGCTAATCCCATCTATACTGACGGATCCTTTTCTTATAAGATATTTAATTATTTCCCTATTTGTTTCAATTTCAATGACCTCTGATATCTCAAATACATCTTTTTTAACTATAGTGCCAACACCATCCACGTGACCTGATACCATATGCCCATCAAGCCTTCCACCAAGCTGCAATGCTCTTTCAAGATTAACCCTGGTTCCTGGCAGTAAGCTTTTAAAATTTGTTTTTTGAATAGTTTCCCACATTACCTCAACAGTAAATCCATGGGTTTCTTTTTTTATAACTGTCAAGCACACTCCATTTACAGCAATACTATCCCCAACCTTGACCTCTTCTAAATTTATTTTTGTGCTAATTGTTAGTCTTGCTGATTTAGCTCCCCTGTCAATTTCTCTCACTTCACCTAAATCTTCAATCAAGCCTGTAAACATTTAAAACAACTCCCTATAGCAAGTTAGCAGCAAGTCCTTCCCAAGAAATCTGGTTTCTTTCCACTTCATTTTTATTGCATCATCCATGGCTTCAATTCCATCTCCACCTATTAAAGGTACTCCCTTTCTGCCTCCAATTATTTTGGGAGCTATAAACATATAGTATTTATCTACAAAATCTTCTTGAAAAAATGACCAGATTATATCAGCTCCACCTTCCACCAAAACACTGCTTATCTGCCTTTGTGCTAATGTGGTCATTACAAAATCTATGCTTACCCTAGTTTGCCCCTTTTGCTCAATAACTTCAACGCCTTTTTCTGCAAGCTCCATAATTTTTTCCTGGTTATTTGCAGCTGTAAAAACAATCAAAGGAGCTGTAGGAGATGAATCAATTATTTTTGCATCTGATGGTATCCTTAGTTTTGAATCTAATAGAATTCTAATTGGATCCCTTATATATGGACTGTTTATCCGACAGTTCAGGGATGGATTGTCTGCCAGAACAGTATTTATTCCCACCAGAATAGAATCATATTCATGCCTTAGTTGATGGACATATTCTCTGGCTAGAGGACCAGTAATCCACTTTGAATTTCCTGTCCTTGTGGCTATCTTTCCATCAAGGGTACATGCCACCTTCACAGCAGCAAAGGGCTTCCCAGTGGTAATATATTTAATGAAGATTTCGTTTAAGGCTTTAGCCTCTTCCTCCATTACCCCAGTTACAACCTCTATTCCCTTGTCTCTTAAAAGCTTTATTCCCCTGCCTGAAACTAAAGGATTAGGATCCTCCATTGCAACCACAACCCTGGAAACTCCCGCACGTATTATAGCCTCTGTACAGGGAGGAGTCCTGCCATGGTGTGAACAGGGTTCTAGACTTACATATAAAGTTGCGTTTTTTGCCAAATGCCCTGCTTCCTCCAAGCAGAACACCTCAGCATGTGGGCCTCCAGCCTCTTTATGATAGCCCTCCCCAACTATTTGCTCGTTATTTACAAGAACAGCCCCTACCATGGGATTTGGGGAAACAAGTCCCTTGCCCTTGACAGCTAGGTTTAAGGCTCTTTCCATATAATATATATCCATTGAATCACCCCTGCATGGAAAATAAAAAAACCTACCATAAGGATAGGCTTATATATCACAAATACATATAAAGCCCCCCTCTCCCATCCAGACTATTACTGTCGGTACCGGAATCTCACCGGTTCAACCAATCACATTGGCTCACGGACTTTACCGCCGGTAGGGAATCTCACCCTGCCCCGAAGGAGTACTCAAATATTGCTCTCGTACAAGTATAGCATAAAGAATTATTTGGCACAATTGTATTTTAATTTTTGTATGGCTTCCTCAATATTATTAGAGTTGAAGATATATGATCCTGCCACCAATATATCAGCACCTGCATTTAGCACAGCTTGTGCATTCTTATCAGAAATACCACCATCAACCTGAATATTATATGAGTACCCGCCCATCTTCTTCCAGGCAAAAAGGGTTCTGATTTTCTCAAGAGAACTATTAATAAACTTTTGTCCACCAAAGCCAGGATTGACTGACATAACTAATATGAGATCAACCTCCTCAAGAACATATTGAACTGTCTCTAGAGGAGTAGCCGGATTAAGTGCTACTCCAGCTTTAATGCCATAATCCTTGATGCTCTGGATTAGCCGATGTAGATGTTTAGTTGTTTCCACATGTACTGTTATTAGATCTGAGCCAGCATCCACAAACTCTTTAATATATTTTTCGGGTTGTTCTATCATTAAGTGGCTGTCGAAAAATAAGGATGAATGCTTTCTTATGCTGCCTATCAATGGTGGACCAAAAGTAATATTTGGCACAAAATGACCATCCATCACATCCAGATGAAGCCAATGAGCACCCGCTTTTTCAACTAATGCCACCTGTTCCCTCAACATAGAGAAATCTGCTGACAAAATGGAAGGAGCAACTTTTACATTTTCCATCAAAATTTCCTCTCCTGTGCAATTATTTCTTCTAAAAACTCTAGATAATTATCATATCGCCATTTTGGCATTAGACCTGACTCTACGTTTTCTCTTACCCTGCAGCCCGGTTCCTGCTTATGGAGACAAGATGAAAATTTGCAGTTCTGCTGAACCCTTTCTATTTCAGGAAATAAAAACCTTAGTTCTTCTCTTTTTAGCTCCATTGGAAGATGCAGTCTGCTAAATCCAGGTGTGTCTGCAACCAGGCCTCCACCACTTAAAGGAAGTAGTTGAACATATCTGGTAGTATGTTTGCCAATTTCCACCTTTGAGCTAACTGCACCTATTTTCAATGAAAGTTCTGGTTCAAGAGCATTTATTAAGCTTGATTTTCCAACCCCTGACAGACCTGCAAGGACTGTAATCTCATTATTTAGAAAGCATTGAAGCTCATCTATTCCCTTCTTCTCCTTCACACTTGTAAATACTATTGTATAGCCAATTTTCTTATATTCATTCGCCAGGGAAACACTATTATCATCTGCTATATCTGTTTTATTAAAGGCAATAAGTGACTTTAAGTTGGAATAGGATCCCAGCACCAAAAGCCTATCTAAAAGTGTCCAATTTGGATAGGGGGCCTTTAAAGACATTACAATTAATAATTGGGTCACATTAGCAACAGCCGGCCTATAGAGCTCTGTTACTCTGGGTTTAATATTTTCTATAACACCCTGGTTTTCATTTACCCTGGTAAACTCAACCTTATCACCAGCTATTACATCTGCTTTTTTTAGTCTGTGTTTTCCCCGGAGTCTGCATTCCCATATTTTGTTGTCAGATTGTACATAATAAAAACTGCTATACCTGCTTAAAACAATACCTTCCAGAGTTTATCTCCTCCTATGACGGAACTGGTCTTTCGTGGATTAGAACATCATCCTGATATATTTTAACTACCCCATGCCCATAAAATTGTACCACTGTTTTTATATAATCACCTGGCTGGTGTCTTCTTAAATACTCTTCACGAATTCCCTTTAAATCTTCAACAACTATCCTAATAACATGCTCCTGACCATCATTTGATACAGTCATGGTTACTGTTGCTGTTTGTGCTCTAGGACCTGGCCCCCTGCTGACTACCAGGTTGACAGTACTGCCTTGCAGGATAGTATTACCAGGAGTAATGTCCTGACTAACCACCTGTCCTGTAAAGTACTGGTCACTATCCTGATATGATATTATGCCAAGATTTAGCCTTTTTTCTCTTAAGGTATTTTCAGCCTCTGCCAGGGCTAGTCCCCTAAGATCAGGCATTGGTATATTTTCCAGCCTGGGGCCCTTGCTCACTACCAGAGAAACCCCGGCTCCCATATCCTGCATAACTCCACCTAGAGGGCTCTGACCAATCACTCTTCCTACAGGATGTTCTTCACTAAATACCTCTTCAATTTGCTCATCAACGGTTAAATTAGCATTTTCAATCCTTATTCTGGCAGTACGAATATTATCACCTATCACATCAGGAACCTCTACTTGTCTAGGTCCCATACTAATTTCCAGTCTTACCAATCTACCCTTTCTTACAATACTATCTGGTTTTGGATTCTGATCTATTACATGGTTCTTGGGTATTGAGGAATGAAATCTTTCACCACCTAATTCTACCTTTAGTCCTTCTTTTTCAAGAATTCTGCCAGCTTCCTCTAAACTCATTTCAATTACGTCCGGCACCCTTATTTCATCTACTTTTATTAGCTCCTGCACTGCAAAAAATCCACCCACTAACAGCCCTATAACTAGCAGACCTATTAGGATCCATCCAACTGGTTTCAATCGCTTTTTGTTTTTTGTAATATTAGAT
Organism: Desulfitibacter alkalitolerans DSM 16504; assembly: GCF_000620305.1. Lineage (NCBI taxonomy): Bacteria > Bacillati > Bacillota > Clostridia > Neomoorellales > Desulfitibacteraceae > Desulfitibacter > Desulfitibacter alkalitolerans. The sequence continues at coordinate 242,271 of NZ_KK211100.1, forward strand.
GGATGCTTCCTTCTTTCCATATCAGTAAATACATGATTGTCACTCAATTTTTCTAAATAAGACTTCATTTCCCCAGCACTTGAGAACCTTCTATCTTTATCTCTTTCCATTGCTCTCAAAATTATAAATTCCAAATTCGGATTAATACTAGGGTCTATTTCAGTTGGTTTTTTTGGAGAATCCTGTATATGCTTTAAGGCAATTGTTATAGCGCTTTCACCCTCATAGGGTATATGTCCTGTTACCATTTCATATAGCACAACACCTGCTGAATATAAATCTGATTTATAATCTGTTATATCTCCCTTTGCTTGTTCAGGTGAAAGATAATGGACTGACCCCATAAACTCACCAGTATAGGTAACGGTAGCTTCAGTCACCGCCCTTGCTATTCCAAAATCTGTTACCTTAACTTTTCCTGTATTGGTAATTAAAATATTGTGAGGCTTAATGTCCCTGTGGACAATTTGATTGCTATGAGCATGGTCTAATGCGTCACAAATCTGAATTCCAATGTTAACTATTTTATCCTGACTTAAGGGAGCATGCTTAGAAATATATTCCTTGAGGTTTATCCCTTCTACATATTCCATCACTAAATATTGGATCTCTTTTTCAATACCCACATCATAAATGCTAACAATATTTGGATGGGAAAGACGGGCCACTGCCTGGGCTTCCCTTCTAAATTTTTTTACAAACTCTTCATCACTAGCATATTGCTCACGCAATATTTTAATTGTAACCTGCCTGTCCAAAAGAGTATCTAAACCCTTGTAGACCTCGGCCATACCTCCGCCACCAAGTTTAGTTAATAGTTTATAGCGATTTCCTAACACCCTATCAACCATATTAGGTCACCTCAATCTGTGTATAAAATAAGACAAAAGAAGTCCCTGTGCCTTACTTTTATTTCTTGACTAGAACTACAGTAACGTTATCGCTGCCCCCGCTTTTTAAAGCAGAATCAACCAATATGTCTACTGCATCTTTTACTGGGTTTTCCAGGACTATGTGACTAATTTCATCATTACTTACCATATTAAAGAGGCCATCAGTACATAAAAGGATTATATCGCCCATATGAACCTCATGTGTAACCACATCTATATCTACTTGAGGAGCACATCCAATAGCTCTCATTAAAAGATTTCTTTGGGGATGATTAAGGGCATCTTCTTCTGTGATGCCACCATTACGCAGAAGCTCGCCAACATAGGAGTGATCATCAGTTAGCTGGGAAATACCGTTTACATTTATTAAATAGGCCCTACTATCACCAACATGTCCAATATAAGCAACTCCGTCATCATCCATATGCATAAAGGTCATGGTGGTACCCATACCTAGTGTCTCAGGATAGAGACTGGTATGTTCAAAGACAGCTTTGTTGGCCGCTGACATTGATTGAACTACAAGCTGAGCCTTATCAGGATACTTATTATAATTATTTTCAAAAAACCTCTCCGCTGATTTAATAGCAATGGTACTTGCAAGCTGTCCGGCATTATGTCCTCCCATTCCATCAGCTACAATAAATAATTTTTTGTAATGGTTGATTAATAAGGAGTCTTGATTTTCCTGTCTTAGTCCTTTTTTTGATAATCCCGCTGCTTCAATCATTTTTACACCACCAATGTTATACTTATGCTAATACATACTCCAGTACCAAGTATATATTTTCGACTAAAGGTGCCATTTTCCTCTTTTTAATCATTTCCATTAGTGCTAGCCTTTAATTGACCACATGCTGCATCAATATCTGCACCCTTTTCACTTCGTACAACTGTTTCTATTCCCTTGGACTGAAGCATTTGAGCAAAATTAGCTATAACCCTCCCATTTGGCCTCTTCATTGCTGTTCCTGCTACCTGATTAGCAGGTATTATGTTAACATTGCAAAGCAGGCCTTTTAACAGTACAGCTAATTCCTTTGCATGGGAGATACTGTCATTTAAATCCTTAACCAGTATATACTCAAAGGTGACTTTCCTGTTAGTCTTATTTATAAAGTACTTAACAGCTTGTAATAAGTCCTCCAGTGGGTACTTTTTATTAATGGGCACTAATACATTTCTTAACTCATTATTTGCGGCATGTAAGGAAATTGCAAGGGTTAAGGGTATTTTCTCCTCTGAGAGCTTTTTAATCTCAGGTACTAAGCCGCAGGTAGAGATTGTTATTTTACGTGAACTGAAATTTAAACCCACCTCATCTGTTATGATTTTAATGGATTTTAAAACACTCTTATAATTTAGCAATGGTTCTCCCATGCCCATATATACAATGTTATCTATTTTTCCATGTGCCTTGCTTACTGCTAGAATCTGGCCTACAATTTCTCCAGCTGATAAGTTTCGTTTTAGTCCCATTTTGCCGGTGGCACAAAATACACATCCTATTGGGCAGCCCACCTGAGAGGATATGCAAAGGGTCTTTCTTTGTTTTACGGCTTTCCCCCCATGAAACATTAAAACTGTTTCAATTGTCTGTTCATCAACCAGCTCAAGCAAAAATTTTGCAGTTCCATCAATTTTAGAAACCTGTTCTCTTATCACCTTTGGAAAGCTGCAGATATAATTATCCATTATCCATTGTTTAAGCCTAACAGGCAGGTTGGTCATTTCATTAATGTCATCAACATGCTTTGTATACAGCCATTGGTAAATTTGTTTGCCCCTGTATGCAGGAAAGCCTCCTTCTTTCAGAAGACTGTTTAATTCTTCCCTTGTATAGTTTAATATATATTCCATGTGCCCAACTCCCTCATAAAACTAGTATTCACCATAACAGTAAAAAAGTATTTAAGGGAGCCTTTAAACTAAGACTCCCTTACTAATCGCGCAATAAAAAATCCATCCATATTATGCCTTTGTGGTAGAATCTGCATATAGCCTATTTCAGCAGTATTTAATAAATGAGGATCTTTAGTCAATTCATGGGGAATATGGGGTAAGAGACTATTAAAACTAAAAGCCCTATTATTTTTCAAAAATTTTTCCACAACATCATAGTTTTCCTCATGAGTTATTGTACATGTACTGTAAACCAAGACACCCCCAGGCTTTAAACATTTTGCTGCACCCTCAATGATTTCCAACTGCAGCCTTGATAATTCCTTGATCTGCTGCTGGTTTTTTCTCCAACGCAGGTCGGCTCTTCTTCTTAAAACTCCTATTCCTGAACAGGGAACATCAAGCAAAAGGTAATCAATTTTTCCTGCAAACAGATTACCAATTTTTTGAGCCTCCTGCTTTTGAGTCTGAATAGAATTAATGCCTAATCTCCTAGCATTTTGTTCAATTAGCTTTAGCTTATGACTGTGAATATCAAAGGCCAGAATTGTACTGTTATCACCTGTTAATTGTGCAAGATGAGTAGTCTTTGACCCTGGAGCTGCACACCCATCAATAATGGTGGAGTGGGGTGCCGGATTTAAACACCTGGCAACCAGCATGGATGCCTCATCCTGCATGATAAACATGCCCTGGGCAAAGGCTTCAATTTTATCTAATTGTTCAAAATTTCCTATGTCCAAGCCTTCAGGGGCATAAAGGGTCTTTCTTACATTAATATCTCTGCTTATTAAAAGATCTATTAGCTGTTCCACTTGAATTTTGAGGGTATTGACCCTTATTATATTGGGAGCCTTGGAGTTGTTATGCCTGCACAATGCAATAGTTTCTTCAACACCATACTCCTCTACCCATCTTTTTATCAACCATTTGGGGTGGGAATAGACAACGGATATATGCAATACTGGATCATCCTGAAGATCTGGGTAGGGTATGTCATTCAGGTTTCTGGCAATACTTCGAAGAACGCCGTTTACAAACTTGACACTCCCCGGGTTTCCATGCTTTTTTGCCAGGTTAACAGATTCGTTACATGCTGCAGACACAGGAACCCTGTCTAAATACATTAACTGGTATATTCCTGTTAGAATAATATAATTAATCCATGGATCTATTTTCTTTTTGCTTACGAACCTGTCCCTTATCCACTCAAGGGTGTTCTTGTTTTTTACAGTTCCATAGACAATTTCAGTAATAAAACGACGCTCAAGGGGACTAAAATTAGTCTCCTTGAGCAGATTGTTTATGGCTATATTTGTATAAGCACCCTTTTCTAAAATTTCAAATACTGCTTTTAAAGCTGCATCTCTTACTTTGTCCATAGAGCATACTCCTATATATTTTAGTCTTCACCTAGAATTCTTGATAATATCAATAATCTAACAAGGTTTAATATGGCAGCTATTGCAGCAGCTACATAGGTTAAAGCTGCTGCTTTTAATACCTTTTGTACTCCTGTTACTTCCTGGGGAGCAATAAAGCCATGGGCCTGCAGCTGGCCAATTGCCCTGCTGCTGGCATTAAATTCAACAGGCAGGGTTACTATTTGAAACAATACTACTGCAGTAAAAAGGTAAATTCCTATATTCAAAAAAGAAGAGCTTCCCAATATTAATCCTAGTATTATTATTGGGAATGAAAGGGTCGAACCTATCTGAGCTACAGGAACAAAGGTTGATCTAAGCTCTAGGGGAAAATATCCATTGTTATGCTGAATTGCATGACCTACCTCATGGGCAGCCACCCCCAGGGAAGCCAGAGAAGTTCCTGAATATACCTCTGGTGATAAACGAACAGTTTTGGACTTTGGGTCATAATGGTCAGACAGTTTACCAGGGGTCATCTCAACTTTAACATCATACATGCCATTATTTGCAAGAATCCTTTGTGCTACCATTGCTCCATTTGCTCCCCTTGCAGAACCCACCTTAAGATACTTATTAAAGGTTGTTGTCACCTTGGCTTGCGCATAAATAGACAGTACTATTGCGGGTATTAAAAGTAATAGAGTAAGATCCATTAACATTAAAATCACCTCTTTTGTCATATTTTAATGTGAATACAAATACATATGTTATCCTTATTTATATTATACCACTTTTGTCAATATTAACATTAGTCTTCCTTAAATCTCCATATTATGGACATAATTTGTTCAGTTTACTGGTTTTTGATTTTGGGTTAAGGGAAAAGAAACTATATTGTTAGTTCCCTTATGCAGAAAAAACTCAATAGCGTCCTCTACGGCACTCATGCTGACCAGTGTATTAAAGCAGGGACCCTCCGGCCTAATATTAAGTATGCCCAAAACAGGCAAGGGTTTGCTGTCCTTTATTCCACTAGTTAAATCCCGCTCACAGGCGATTGCAATAACTGCCTTAGGTCTGGTTTGTTCTATAAACTTTCTTGCCAGGGTTCCGCCAGAAGCAACCACCAATTTGACTCCATACCTTTCAGCTATACCGTGCAAATCATCTATTGGGCATTGCCCACAACGAATGCAATTTGTAGATTCTATGGTAATTTTATGTGGACAACCACTATTTTGAAGACAATGGGGAGCTAAGATCATAATTTTTTCAGGAGAAATGGCCAATCTTTTACATTTCACAAGCTGATTATTAACTTCAATAAAGGAGCTCTTTATTGTGTGCTTATCAATTCCAAGTATTCTACCTATATATAATGCAACTGGAAACAAGGTGTTTACTGCTAGAAGCATTATGTTTTGCAAAATAGGAGGCATGTTTCGTTCCTTTAAAAGGGCAAATACCAATCCACCTATGCCGAACCCCATAATTAAAAGTATGCTGCAAAAGATAGCAATAATTGCTATAACAACTATTTGCTGATAAGTATCTGTACTCTTAAAAAATAAGTGCCAGCTAAATGCCAGCACTCCAAATAATAAGAGCAGGCTAAAGCTTATTAAGCCTATAAATATCCTTTTTCTAGATTTCATTTTTATACACCTCAGTCATTAAAGCATAATCCTTTTTTTAAAGCTTTACCTTTTAAAAAGTCACCGGCCCCCATCCTTCTCCTGCCCGGCTGCTGCAGCTCAACAAGCCTTATTATACCCTGACCAGCTTGTACATCAATACCTTGATCATAATCAACATTTATTATTGTTCCTGGGTCACCTTGTATATCTTCCAGGCTGATAATTGTACTCATCCAGACCTTAAGGCTCTCTTTCCCTAATTTTGTATATGCCCCGGGCCAGGGATTTAAGCCTCTTACAAGATTATGAACGTCAAAGGCAGATTTTTTCCAGCTGATCTTTTCCATTTCTCTTTGAATTTTTGGAGCATAGACTGCAAGTGAATCATCCTGTGGGATTTTTTCTATGCCGTTAGGCAGCCTTTTTAATACCTCAAGCATGAGTTCTGCTCCTTGTACAGATAGCTTATCATGAATATCTCCCAGGGTATCATTAATGTCAATCTTAACTGTGTATCTTCCTAGCATATCACCTGTATCCAGACCTTGATCCATTTGCATTATGGTAACACCTGTTTTATCATCACCGTTGATAATTGCCCAGTGAATTGGTGCTGCACCGCGATATTTTGGCAGCAGGCTGGCATGAACATTTAAACAGCCATATTTAGGCAGGTTGAGAATTTCTTCTGGGATTAATTGTCCATAAGCTACCACAACAATTACATCTGGAGAGATATTTTTGAGAACTTCAATCACGTCTTTGATCCTCGGCGGCTGCGCTACCTGCAAACCAAGCTTCTCAGCAGCCTTTTTTATAGGAGGAGCTTGAAGATTCTTACCTCTGCCCTTTTTCCTGTCAGGCTGAGTAATCACAAGGGGTATTTCAAAATTTGAACTGTATATTTTTTCCAGAGTAGGAACAGCAAAGTCAGGTGTTCCCATAAAAACAATCTTCATATCCATCACCTAATCTATCTTTTCAATATTATCTGCTATATCAATGAACAAGGTTCCATCCAAGTGGTCTATTTCATGCTGGAACGCCCTGGCTAACAAGCCCTTTGCTTCTATCTCAACCCTTTCACCATGTCGGTTGAGACCAGCCACCACAATTTTTTCGCCCCTTGGAACGTTACCCCGTACTCCTGGTATACTTAAGCAGCCTTCCACATCTATTTTAGTACCCTCTGAATTAACTATTTCAGGGTTGATAAGCTCTATAAGACCTTCACCTATATCAACTATAATCACACGTTTTGATACACCTACCTGTGGAGCTGCCAACCCTACTCCTAATGCATCCTTCATGGTCTCCTGCATATTATCTAACAGCTTTATAATACTTGAGTTAATATTTGGAACAGGCTTGGCCTTTTCCCTAAGTATATTATCTCCTACTTTAACGATTTGATATATGGCCATTTATAAATTCCCTCCCTTGTTAATGTTACATATTTTAGCCAAAGCTGTTGGGGTTTATATCTATATTAACATTTACCTTATTGCTGAATGGGTTTGCCTTATAAAACTCATCAAGACAACTTTTAATTATGGGTCTTAGATTAAGCCCCTTTTCGTACTTTAAAAGAAGTTGATATCTATATTCTCCCTTAATTTTAACCAAACCGCAAGGATTTGGGCCAAGAATTTGTACAGAGCTTGAATTTTTTTTATAATATATACTCTGCATCAAAAATCGGTGAAAGAAATCTGCTCCTTTATTTACATGTTCCTCTGTTTTACCTGTAAAAATAATTCTTATAATCTGGCTAAAGGGTGGATAGTTGTATTCTTTCCTAAAAGCTATTTCATCCTTATAAAAAGCAAGAAAATCCTGATTTTTTGCATGTATTATGCTTACGTCATCTGGGTTGAAGGTTTGTATTATCACTTTGCCTTCCCACTCACCCCTACCAGCTCTTCCTGCTACCTGGGTTAACAATTGAAAAGACTTTTCCCTGCTGCGAAAATCTGGAAGGTTTAAGGTCGTATCTGCTGCAATAACTCCCACAAGGGTTACATTAGGGAAATCAAGACCCTTAGCCACCATCTGGGTACCAATTAAGACATTTGTTTTTCCCTTAGAAAAATCATCCAAATAACTCTTCACAATCTCTTTTTTGTCAGAAATATCACCGTCTATTCTCATAATATTAACATCAGGATACAGGTTTTTAAATTCATGTTCAACCTTTTGTGTACCAATACCATATGGTTTCCAGTGGAGGGAACCACATTGGGGACAGCTCTTTGGGATAAGTTGATTGAAACCACAATAATGGCACTGCATTTTTTGGCTGGTATGGTGATATGTTAACGAAACATCACAGTTGATACAATTTAAGATAAAACCACAATCACGACAAAGGACAAAGGATGCAAATCCCCTTCTATTTAGGTACAATATGATTTGTTTATTATCAGCAAGAGTCTTCCCAATTTCTTGTTGTAATTTTCTGCTGAATATGCTCAGGTTTCCCTCTCTCAATTCATTTTTCATGTCTATTACTTCGACAGTTGGAAGCTTGTAATCATTTATCCTCTTTGACAGGCATAGTAGACCCATTTTCCCTGTTTGGGCGGCTAAAAATGTCTCCAAGGAAGGGGTGGCACTTCCAAAAAGAGCAGGGCAATTATGCCACATTGCTCTCTTTAATGCAACCTCTTTTGCATTATATTTGGGGTCGTTATCCTGTTTATAGCTGGTATCATGCTCTTCATCTATTATGATAGCCCCTAATTTTTTTACTGGAGCAAAAACTGCGGAACGAGCCCCAACAATTATTTTTTTATGTCCAAATTTAATTGCCTCCCATGCTTCATATCTTTCCTTTTGAGTTAGTTTGCTATGTAAAATTACCAAGTCATCTGCAAACCTGGCCCTAAGCCTTTTGACAATTTGTAATGTAAGAAAGATTTCCGGAAGGACAAGGATACACTGCAGCTTCTTTTTTAAGCAATGCTCCATAATTTCCATATAAACTTCAGTTTTGCCACTACCTGTAACTCCATATAAAACATAGGGAGTATACTTTTTATTATCAATATCCCCTGCTATCACCTCAAAAGCTTCTTGCTGATCTTTATTAAGACAAAAGGGCTTTATAATATGTGCTTCCTCTTGTTCATATTTTTCAATTGATATGATATCCCTTTCCATTAATCGTTTTATGACACTCGTGTCTATATTATTTATATCATTCAATTCCTGCACAGAAGAATTAAAGCCTTCCTGCAATACCTTTACAACCTCCCATTGTTTGGGAGCCCTTTTTTTTAAATAATTAACTTTCTCTGGATGGTCCAGTGCATCTAATTTAAGAACGGCCTTTAAAGAGCTCCAATCTGTTCTTCTTTCTTTGTGCTTTACCACATGGTGCTCTTCAATATATCCTTTGTCTAATAGCTCTTTATAGGCTTTTTTATAAGGCTTAAGCTCATTTTGCAGCACTTCACAGTCAAGCCACTGGTCCACGCCAGCAATTTTGCCCAATAATTCCCTGGCACTAGGAGATAAATTGCCTTTATCCCATGGTGCAGTAGCTTTAAACCTTTTCAGTATATTAGGAAAGGCACCAACAGGTATGAACATTTTTAGTGCTTTAATTTTGGTTGTTAAATAATAATGGCTTAACCACTCTGCAAGCTGCATCTCTTCGTCATCTAAACTCAAGGCAGAGCTAAATACATCTTCTATTTCTTTTAACTTATCGTGTTGTTTACCATGGGACAATTCAATCACATATCCATATTTTAATGCATTTCCAAAGGGTACAAGCACTAGGCTTCCTTCTGTCACAGCATTTATTAAATGTACAGGAACTAAGTATTGAAAGGGTCTGTCCAGAGATCTATGATTATTATTTATTATTACACTAGCGTATAATTCTTTCATTTTTCCATCCCACCCTCTAAATACATTATACCAAACTTGTACATATTGGGTGAAAAAAAGAGCATCGAAGATGCCCTTTACATTGTTATCAACCCAAAATCTGATTCAACATATCTTAAGATATTTAATTCCCTTCCAGTTTTTGCATCAATATAGATCAAGAATGGCATATGGCCCAAGCTGCCTTTAAATTCCCAGCAGTACGCCTCCTGGCCTGTGGGTAAGGGTATGACAACCTTCTGTAGTTTTTCAACGTGAAAGTTAGGATTTAACCTTGCCTGTGCCTCCGTTCCAGATAAGCCCTCTTCTGGCCATGACCTTTCTTGCTGCTTGGCTATTAAATAGTTTATTGCTTCAAAACCTGTAACCTGGCCACTATCTAATGCAACCTTTACTTTTATTAAGTGAGGGTAGATTAAAATTCCATCCCTTTCTTCCCCAAAGGAAACCACGGCTTGATTAAAGGTTCGCAGCACCCCTGTTGCCTTAAATGAAACATAACCCCTGGCTTCTAAGAATTGCTCTGCCTTTTCCTGGGCATCTTCCAGAGTAAGGTCACTTCCTCCTACTGAGCGATTGTTCAGCATCCAGGCAACATGTCCCCCTGCTTTGGTTATATCAAGTACAATCTGGTCACCAATGCTTCCCTGGACAGGTATGACCCTTACTGAAAAGACTTGAACCGGAGCTTTTTCATCACTTTCTGAAACTCTATAGCTCACCCTCTTCTCTTCAATACCAAGAAAATTACCTGCAATAGCTTTTGCATCTTCTCTGGTGATAAATTTCCCAGGTATCTCAACTGTTCTGTCAATGACCTGCTCTGAAAAAGGCCCATCATATATTAGTTGGGGAAAGGTCTGTATTTGCTCTTCTAAATTTGCAAAGGACTCCTCTGGTAGAGATCGAGTTGCCTGAGACCAGTCTCTGTGCTTTGCCATGGCAATGCTGCTCCATGGAAATCTATCTCCGCTTATGTCAATATGCAGCCTATGCAGCTGTTGGCTAATATCCAGGGCTTGTCCATGGAGCCTCTGAATTTGCTTCCTGTCATTATCCTCCATTATTTCTTGTCTATAGCCATTTGCTAATGTAAAGCAATAATCTCCAAGCTGATTTAAAAACTTTTGGGTTTGTATTAAGACATTTCTGCCCAGGGGAAGCTGAGCCAGGTCTCTTTGAGCCATATGTGCCTGCTGCCATGCCAGGGTTAATTGTAACTGCTCATAATCCCGGGTCCCTGATGCTAGAGCCTTTGACAATGCATTTTCAACCATTTGCATGCTCCCAGTCAGGTCATAATAAGCTCTCTGATAATGGGTCTCTTGCATAATTATAAGTTTATGTTTTTCTTTCTGCTGCATATTGCCCCAATATGCCGTAGATATTAGGGCTGCTGTTAATAAAACTACAGTGAGTGGGTGCCACCAATTTTTCAATTTCATCTAACTCCTATCTCTTTTTAAAGATATAAGTTGCCATCAAGTACCAAATACATGCTTCCCTATTCTCGTATGTATGGGTCTTGTCCATATCCATCTGGAAGTGGCAACAGCCGGATTCCAGTAATAGATAGCTCCATTGCTGGGATCCCATCCACTAAGGGCATCTGTAGCAGCTTTAAAAGCAGTAGGGTTAGGTTCTAACCAGATTTGTCCGTCACTTACTGATGTAAAAGCTCCTGGTTGAAATATTACGTCAGGAATGGAATTAGGAAAGGATGGATGGTTAACCCTGTTCATGATAACAGCAGCTATGGCCACTTGACCAACATACGGTTCTCCTCGTGCTTCACCATAAACTGCCCGGGCCAACAATAACATATCGTCACTAGATAAGGCAGGGACATTTTCCACTGCTGCTGCAACCTTGATGGTTGGTGTCTCCAGGCGATTAATTGTGGCTGTGTCAGCTACTCCAGTACCTCTTAAGCCTCTGCTTAGTTGAAACTGTCTAACTGCAGAGGCAGTCCTTGGACCATAAATACCGTTAATTATTCCAGGATTAAATCCCTTTTGACTTAACATTTCCTGCAAATCCTTAACATCTTCCCCTTTAGTGCCCCACTTTAACTCCCTCTCACCAAGGGCAGTGGCCTCTGCATGGCGAGGGTTTCCAACGGTTACTCCTATAAATGTAAAAATAATAATTATTGTAAATAAAACAACACTATTGTGGTATTTTTCCTTCAATGAAAGCCCTCCTTTATAACAATAGTTATTTTATTTTCTGCATTGGTCACATTATTATTCAAGCAAAGCAAAAACCACCTCTTGGCAGGTGGTCAAATTAGTCTGGTTTTTGGTCTAGTATATATTTACTTACAACCCTTTTTTCTTTTTCTAATTCAGGTTTCCAGAGTTCTAGTCTTTTAATTACCCCGCGAATTGGAGTTTCCCTAAGCGATACCCTTTGACATACCTTTAAGAACTCATCTTTTTCAAGGGGAGTACTTGCAAATATTTCACTTAATATAGTTATGTGGAATATCCATTTATCTACTGAAGGCGGAACTAAAAAACCCTGATTATCTAAAGCTTGTTCAAGGGAGTTTTGTAATTGCCTCAACCTTTCATCATCTTCTATTTTTAAAATAAGACTGTTATGAGGTTTAGTAAAGCAATCAAAGCAGTAAGACTCAATTTTGATAGGATTAAAATTGGCTACTACCTGTTTAACGCATCTGTCAAATATCCCCAATTCTTCTTTTTCCAGCATTTTTACCGCACTAATAGTAATATGAATAGTGGGAGGTGATTCCTTATATATTTTCAAACTATCAGACAGGAGCTTTTGTATTCTGACAGCCTCCTCAAACAACTCCCCTGAAGGAATTGCCACCAGATACATGTGTTTTTTCCAGTCATAATGCTTCATAACCTATTCATTCCTCAATCAATTATTCTAATATTTATATTATAACCTATATATATTATAACCTAAATCTATATAAAGCTAATAGCCTATAATTTATTAAAAAAAGAACCCTTAACCATCTAAGGCATTAGGGTTCTCAGTATTTATTATTTATTGTATCAGTCTATTCTTTTTCTGGTAATACAATAGCATTAGCAACAAGTTCTACAAGGTTAGTTATTTTTACATTAACACCATGATGCTTGCATCCCTCAGCCAGTCCGTCCAGGCAGTTATGGCATGATGTTCCTACAATGGAAGCTCCCGTTGCCTTTACTTGTTCAGCCTTAACCTTACTGGCCGCTAATCTTCTTTTCGCAAATTCTGACATGGAAAGCATTCCGCCTCCACCACCACAACAGAAGTTGTCCTGTCCATTAGGTGTCATTTCCCTATAATCCATAACAGCTTGACTTAAAATATATCTTGGTTCATCAAGTATACCGCCATTGCGGGCCTGATTACAGGGGTCGTGGTACGTTACAGGATCAGGATTTTTTGCAGGATCAAGCTTAATTCTGCCTTCTCTAATATACTCAGCCATGACCTCAACAAAACCTCTTACTGGTATATCATAAGTTTTTCCAAGCCAGTTTTCGCCTTCCCATCTAAAAGCGCGATAGCCATGACCACATTCCGCCATCACTATTTCTTTTACCTCAAGTTTACGTGCAGCTGATATTAGATTATCTGCAATATGTCTTGCTTTCTTATCGTCTCCAGAAAATAAAGCGTAATTTGTTACATCCCAGGAGTCTGTACTTACTGTCCAGTCCTCCCCAGCAGCATAGAAAATTTTAGCTGCTGCTTTAATGCTTAATGGATGATATTTTGGCTCACGTGGATTAAATGTATAAATCAGCCTTGCGCCTTTTTTATCAATAGGAATCTTGGCATTGGGGTCATCTACATCTTCCTGTAATTCTTCTTCCATCCATTCTAATGTATCAATGAAGTCTTCTTTGGAAACAGCCATGTTGTTGCCAGTCTCCATATGGGCATCAATTGTAGCCTGTAATCCGGCTGGAGTAAGACCCAATTCTGTTAGAATACCCCTGGTAGTACGTATAATCATTCCCGTATCTATACCCATGGGACAGTTGACAGTACAACGACGACACATGGTACATGCACCAAAGGCATGATCCACCATTTTTTTTAGCATTTCCTCGTCTACTTCCTTTACGCCTCCAAACCAGCCTGGGAATTTGCTGCCAAGCAAATCATATTTGCCCTTATAAATCTTTCTAAGAAAATCTGTTTTATATGGCGGAACCATATCTGATTCTCCTGTTGACTTAGAGTAGTGACAGGATTCAGCACAAACTCCACAGTGGACACAAACATGTAGATATGTTGCCAATTGCCTTGTAAGCCTTTTTTCTAAAAGCTCCATTACTTTTTCAGAATATGCCATCTAAATCATCTCCTTTTCATGTAGATTCCTCTGCGGCCAAAGTGCTTACCCATGTAATAGCGTGCAAAGGGCCAGTATAGGTAATGTGAAATTTTGCTAAGTGGAACATAAACCAATAAAAATGCAGTCAATGCCAGAAACGCTACAATAATTTCCCTATTTCCAGTCATGGAAATAGCCCCCAGCAAAAGGAATATAGTTATTATTATTATAGAAAAGTAATCGTCCTTAGAACTAATTACTTTTATATCTGGTTTAGTAAACTTTTTTATAATTCTTACAAAGCCAGCTATAAAGCCAAGGCCCATTATTATCATAAATAATGTAGTAACAGCTGGCTGTAATAGGTTTGGTGCATAAGGTATCATAAAAGACACAACTATAGCAACCAAAATACCAACATGAAAGATAAAAAATTCCAACCAGTTCTTCGTTATATCCCTAGTGCTTTCCATGGCTGAAGGGCATACAATTACCGATAAAGACGATATGATTCCTTTAGTAGTGTCACCTTTGGGGACAGATATTTCCTTTACTACACGATATCTAGTTAATAAATAAGCCTTTAAACAATAAACTAGAATTAAAAAAACTAAAGCCAATGTTTTAATTAGGACCAGTGTTCCAAACTCTTGCTTCACAAATAAGAACTGTTCCATAGTTTCCCCTCCTTGAGCAAATTAGAAGTATTTTTGTAAACAACTATCCAGCCTTTAATATCTTGATGACAACACCTCCGCGAAAAATTACTTTCATACTTATTATAAATTTCACAAGAAAAGATATCTACTATAAGTTCTACAATTAAGCCCAATAACCTATTAGTTGATTATTTGAATATCCTATGCCTAATATAAGAAAAACATATAATAAGCTTAAACTCAACAGGAGCCGCAAATGCGGCTCCTGAATATCACTTATTTTTTATTTGCTATTTTAAAATTCCAGCCTGTTGTTTTAAAGCTTCAGCTTTATCTGTATCTTCCCACTTTACATTTAAGTCTACCCTTCCCATATGGCCATAGGCCGCTAGATTACGGTAGATTGGCTTTCTTAATTTTAAATCACGGATAATGGCTGCAGGCCTTAGGTCAAAATTTTCCTTCACCAGTTGGGCTATTTTTTCATCTGCAATTTTTCCTGTTCCAAAGGTTTCAATCATAATTGATACAGGCTGTGCTACACCAATGGCATATGCAAGCTGAATCTCGCAGCGATTGGCCAAGCCGGCTGCAACTATGTTTTTTGCAACATAACGAGCGGCATAGGCTGCCGATCTGTCTACCTTGGTGGGGTCCTTTCCTGAAAATGCCCCACCTCCATGTCTGGCCATTCCACCATATGTATCAACAATTATCTTTCTTCCTGTAAGACCGGCATCTCCTTGAGGTCCACCTACAACAAATCTTCCTGTTGGATTAATAAAGTACCTTGTTTTGTCATCTAACAATTCTGCTGGAATAACCTCTTTAACGACACACCTGAGAACATCTTCATGGATAATCTCCTGTTCGATATCAGGTCTATGCTGTGTTGATATGACTACCGTATCTACGCGAATTGGTTTATCATCCTCGTATTCAACTGTGACCTGTGACTTCCCATCAGGGCGAAGATATGGCAAAATCCTTTGCTTTCTTACCTCTGATAACCTTTTAGTAAGCTTGTGTGCTAAAGAGATTGGCAGGGGCATTAGTTCCGGGGTTTCATCACAGGCATAACCAAACATCATCCCCTGGTCTCCTGCTCCAATTGCTTGAATTTCTACTTCTGACATTTCCCCTTTTTTGGCTTCTAAAGCCTTGTTAACTCCTAAAGCTATGTCTGGAGACTGTTCATCAATTGCTGTTAGGACTGCACAGGTATCACAGTCAAAGCCGAACTTGGCACGTGTGTAACCAATATCTCTTATGGTCTCTCTAACAATCTTGGGAATATCAACGTAACACTCTGTTGTAATCTCACCTGCAACCAAAACAAGTCCTGTGGTAACAGTAGTTTCACAGGCAACTCTCGCATTTTCATCTTCCGATATTATTGCATCTAATATACTATCAGAAACCTGATCTGCAATTTTATCTGGATGGCCCTCAGTTACCGATTCTGAGGTAAATAGTTTTTTAACCATGGTTGTCCACTCCTTTTTGTTCCTTTATTCTTTGTTCCTTTATTTTTTTAAATAAGTCTAAATCCATAATCTTATTTATAATAATATTAGCAATTTCTGTTTTTGGTAATAGGTCACTTCTGGTGGCACATCCAGTCCTGTCAAATATGACAACCTGATTGTTTTCAGATGAAAACCCAATTCTAGGATTGGAAACGTCATTAGCAATTATTAAATCTGCATTCTTCTTTACTAATTTATCCATTGCAAACTTTTCTAATTCCTCTGTTTCAGCCGCAAAACCCACTAAAATTCTGTCACCCTTATTCAAGCCAAGGGCTGACAATATGTCAGGTGTCCTTTTAAGCTTGATGATTAGTTCATCCAATGTTTTTTTGATTTTACTTTCTTGTATATTACTGGGCATATAGTCAGCAACTGCTGCTGCCATTATTATAATATCCTGCTCAACATAATTATTTAAAACCTCTTCATACATCTCCTGGGCTGTTTCAACACCAATATACCTGTCCACATCACAAACGGGTTTTTCTACTGTGGAAATAACTGTGACATTGGCCCCCAGCCTTTTTGCAGCTTCTGCAAGGGCATACCCCATTTTTCCTGAGCTCCTGTTGCCTATATACCTAACTGGGTCAATGGGCTCTCTGGTACCTCCTGCAGTCACCATAACACTGCAGCCACTTAGGGGCCTTTTGGGTTCAAGGATATTGCATATTTCTTCAAATATTTTTGCTGGGTCTGGCAGCCTTCCCTTTCCACTAGTGCCGCAGGCTAAATAACCCACATCAGGCTCCATAATGAAAACACCCATTTTTTTAAGCCAGGTAATATTATTTTGAACGGCGGCATTCTGATACATGTTTATGTTCATTGCAGGGGCAAAAAAAATAGGACATGCAGCTGCCAATAGTAAAGAGGATAATAAATCATCTGCAATACCATTGGCAAATTTACCTATTATGTTTGCAGTTGCTGGAACTACTGCTAGCATATGAGCATTCTGAACTAATTCAATATGTGGTATACTTTCTTTAGTTTCAAACATATCTATGGATGTGGGATTTCCAGTTAAAGCTGAAAAGGTTATGGGTGCTATAAATTTTTGAGCGGATTCGGTCATTATAACTCTAACATCTGCTCCGGTTTTTACCAATTGACTTACAAGGTCACATGCTTTGTAGGCTGCTATTCCACCTGTAACGCCAATTAGTATTTTTTTATCCTTCAATTTCATTTGCGCTTACCCTCTTTTTTTTTCCTGGTTTCCATTATTTTCAGGGCAATAAGCCTCCCTAGTTGCTATCTCATATAATGCCAGGGTTACAGGTTTTCCTTTTAATGGTATACCATTTTCATCCTTGATTTCTCCTTCTGTAATTCTGCGAGCCCTTTTGGCTGACTTTACTACTAAAGAATACTTATTGTCTACCTTTTGCAATAATAAATCTAAAGGTGGCTGATTCATATCAAAAACTCCTTTTATTCAAAGTTAATTTTTCGTCTTTGAGGTCTGCACTTTTCAGCTGTTATTATTGATTTAAGCTTTGCTATGGCTGTTTCTATCTTATCATTTACAATAACATAATCATATTCTGAAACATAGGCTAGTTCTGTATGGGCACTTTTTAAACGTTTAGATATATCCTCTGGTGAGTCCTGCCCTCGGCTCTCAATTCTTCTCTTTAATTCTCTGATGGAAGGTGGAACAATAAAAATAAAAACTCCTTCAGGGTACTGCTTTTTAACGTGTAATGCCCCCTGTATGTCAATCTCTAATATGACATCCTTGCCTTCTGCAATATTTTCTTCCACCTTACTCCGTGGTGTTCCGTAGAAGTTTCCATATACTTCAGCCCACTCTAGAAAACCATTGGCTTCTCTTAACTCCAAAAACTCTTCTCTGGACATAAACAAGTAATCGACCCCATGCCTCTCCCCTTGCCTTGAACTCCTTGTGGTGGCCGATATTGAATAATATATATTTGGAAACTCCTTCTTTATTAAATTACATAGGGTCCCCTTGCCAGCACCTGAGGGACCTGAAATCACGATTAATAAGCCTGGTGTATTCACTTTTAGCCTTCTACTCCTTCGTCTCCAGAATTATTTGTACTCTTTGAACTTAACCTGTGAGCTACTGTTTCCGGCTGTACTGCTGACAAAACAACATGGTCACTATCTGTTATAATTACAGCCCTTGTCCTTCTACCATATGTAGCATCTACCAGCATTCCCTTTTCTCTTGATTCCTGAATAATCCTCTTAATGGGTGCTGACTCTGGACTCACAATAGCAACAATTCTATTAGCAGATACTATATTGCCAAACCCAATATTAATTAATTTAATAGACATTGATTTCCCCTCCAGCAAGAATTTTTTACTCAACGTTTTGAACCTGTTCACGCATCTTTTCTATATTTGTTTTAAGCTCTACAACCAGGTTGCTGATATCATAATTATTACTTTTGGAACCAATGGTGTTTACTTCTCTATTTAACTCCTGAATTAAGAAATCCAGTTTTCTGCCAACAGCTTCATATGATAACAGTTCCTTATCCAGCTGCTTGAGATGACTTTCAAGTCTAACTATTTCTTCGTCTATACTCATCCTGTCAGTCATTATTGCTACTTCAGTCAATACGCGATTATTGTCTACTTCCCAACCAACCAGGGCATCCTTTAATTTTTTTGACAGCTTTTCTTGATAGTCCTCTATTACCCTTGGTCCCTTTTCCTTTAATTGTTGACATGAAATATTAATAAAGCCAATTTTTTCAATAAGATCCTTATAAAGCTCAAGTCCTTCTTTTTTACGCATGTTAATCATCTGCTCCAGGGCATCATTCAAGGAGTTTTGCAGCAGAGACCAGTACAGGTCTAAATCCTCTTCGGGTTCCTCAATAACCAATACCTCTGGCATATTAGCAATATCCATAATTCCGATTTCTTTAGCAACAGGTAAAATATCAGATATCTCCTCTAAAGCTGAATAATAAGCTTTAGAGAGGGCTTTGTCAAGCTTAACTTGTCTTTTTTGTTCCCCCTCGTCTTGTATCTTAACATAAACATCTATTCTACCTCTAGATATTTTTTTTTTGATTTCTCCCCTAATTCTTTCTTCAAGCAGGGTAATGTTTCTAGGCATTTTAATTGCTATATCTAAAAACCTATGGTTTACAGATTTTAATTCCACTATCCATTTTCTACCGTCGCCACTAGTTTCCCCTCTACCATAACCTGTCATACTTTTTATCACAAAAATTCCTCCATGGATAACATCTTTCACCTATTATAACACCCAATATTAACTACACCAAATGATTTTTGAATTTAAGTGTATTTAAGTTTATTAAGTGTATTAGCTAGTAAGATATGCTAATTTCCTGCCTACCGGCTTTATTAAATAATGGTATATTGCTGTAATATAGGTTTTCCATGCGGCTACAAGCAGGATTACGGACCAATGAACCCAATTTAAGCTAGTAGTTTGAAAAATTGGCTGTAAAGCAGGCAGATATATTACCGTTAACTGCATTAGCGTAGAGCAAGCTACAGCCACAACTAAAGCGGGATTAGATAATATACCAACCTCAAAGGGAGAATATCTTTCAGATTTACAATGAAACACATGAAAAAGCTGTGAAAACACTAAAGTGCTAAATGCCATGGTTCTTGCTAAAACTATATCTCCATCCCCAAGCTGTAATGCCAGCCAGAATACAAACAATGTGGCTGCACCTATCTGTAAACCCCTCACCAATATCTTTTTCCCTAATCCATTGCTGAATACACTTTCCTTGGGGTGTCTAGGTTTTCTTAGCATTAGATCCTTGTCATTATTGTCAACACCCAGAGCCATAGCTGGAAGGCCATCTGTAACCAGGTTTACCCATAGTATTTGTATAGGGATAAGGGGCAAGGGCATTCCCATTAAAGCAGCAAGGAACATGACCATAACCTCACCCACATTACAAGACAGCAGATAACGAATGAATTTACGAATGTTATCATAAATTCCTCGGCCTTCTTCAATGGCTGCTACTATTGTGGCAAAGTTGTCATCAGCCAGCACCATGGCAGAAGCTTCTTTTGTTACATCTGTTCCTGTTATACCCATAGCTACACCAATATCTGCTTCCTTAACAGCTGGTGCATCATTTACCCCATCACCTGTCATGGCTACTATGTGGCCATTATTTTTTAAAGCCCTAACTATTCTCAGCTTATGCTTTGGACTTACCCTGGCATAGACATTTATACCTTCTACTCGTTTTTCCAGTTCTTTGTCACTTAATCTGTCCAATTGATTTCCATCTATTACAGTTTCAGCAGAGCTGGAGATTTTTAATTCCCTTGCAATGGCTTCTGCGGTAGCCTTGTAATCACCTGTAATCATAACAGGTTTGATGCCTGCCTGCTTACATGCTGCAATTGCTTTTATTGCACTAGCCCTTGGAGGATCAATCATCCCTGCAAGACCAACAAACACAAGATTAGCTTCTATCTTGTCATCGTTATAATCTACCATCATAGATAAATCTTTGTAAGCCATTCCAAGAACACGCAATGCTTTACTTGCTAACCTGATGTTTTCATTGAGAAAGTGTTCTTTGAGATTTCCTGTAAGGGGCTCGATTTTTCCCTTTATCAGTACATGGGAGCAGCTTTGCAGGATGACCTCTGGTGCACCTTTTACGTAAGCTATCTTATTACCGTTGGAATTTTCATAAATGGTGGACATTTTCTTTCTTTCAGAATCAAAAGGAATTTCATGGACTCTTTTTTCTCTTCTTTCGACAGTTTCTCTCCATATTCCTGCTTTAGCACCTAAAACAATTAAGGCACCTTCAGTAGGATCTCCGTTAATTACCCAGCTTCCCTTTTCCTTATCCCGTCTCATTAAACCATCAATATGTATATCATCCTTTTGCAGTCTTGAATTATTGCAAAGAACACTGATTTTTAGCAGCTGCACCAGATCTTCATGCTTCTGGTAATCTACTTTAGCACCCTGTTCTAGAATATCCCCCTTTGGATCATATCCCTCTCCAGTTACAGTAAACCAATTACCAGCTGTAACAATCTCTCTTGCAGTCATCTGATTTTGTGTTAATGTCCCTGTTTTATCCGAGCAAATTACAGTAGCACATCCCAGTGTTTCAACAGCTGGCAGCTTTCTAATAATGGCTTTTCTCTTGATCATTTTCTGAACACCAATAGCCAGGGCAACTGTAACTATGGCAGGCAAACCTTCTGGAATAGCTGCTACTGCAAGACTCACACCAGCCAGGAACATTTTATAGACTGGCTCTCCCCTGATGATTCCGGTAATTGCAACAACTGCACAGATAATAAGGCAAAGGGCAACTAACCATTTACCAAGTCCATCAAGCCTTTTTTGCAAGGGAGTTTCTTCTGTCTTGACAGATTGAATAAGTCCGGCAATCTGCCCCATTTCTGTTTTCATGCCCGTGGCAACAATGACTGCCACCGCCCTGCCTCTGGTTATTACTGTGCCCATATGTACCATATTATTTCTGTCACCTAAACCAAGGTCACTCTTTTCTAATGGGTCAATCTTCTTTTTTACAGGATGAGATTCTCCAGTTAATGCTGCCTCCTCTACTTCAAGGCTGGTTGCCTCTATTATTCTAGCATCTGCGGGCACCTTGTCACCTGATTCGAGAAATATAATATCCCCTGGAACCAGCTCAGAAGCCTTGATTTTTTTCCTTAAGCCATTTCTTAAAACAGATGCTTCAGGGGCAGTCATACCCTTTAAAGCTTCTAATGATTTTTCTGCCCTGTATTCCTGAAAGAAGCCTAATACGGCATTTACGAAAACTATTAAGAGTATTGTAATTGCATCTGCATATTCTTTTAAGATACCCGAAATCATTGTAGCCCCTAGTAGAACTAGCACCATAAAATCAGTAAACTGACTGATGAAAATTTTCCAGGGATTAATCCCGGCTTTTTCTTCTAATGTATTTAATCCATATAAAGACAGCCTTTTTTCTGCCACACTGCTATCCAGGCCTTGTTCTTTATCTGTCTGTAATACTTCTAGAACCTTTTCACAGCTTAGCTGATACCATTTATACTCCCTCACTAACAGTCATCTCCTCTACCTTAATCTACCCGAAACCATGTAAAATGTGAAACACCATAAATTTGTTGGGACATATCATGTGGATGCCTTTTTTGGAAAGAATGTCCCCATCTTGATTTAAAAAGTAAGACAGAAGAAGTTCCCTTGTCTTGTTTTAGGAAATGTCCCACAACTGATAAAACATGTACATATAAATCTTTATTCATGTCCTATAAAAAAAATGAGAGCAAATTGCTTAAGTGAAATTCCAATGCTATACTTAGTGGAAAGCAAATGCTCTAATATGAAATGTATTTCGTTTAAAAAGGGAGGAGAATCATGGCTTTTGATGGTATTACAATGAATTGCGTAAATTGGGAGCTTCAAGAAAAAGTTTTGGATGCACGCATTGAGAAAATTTACCAACCCAGCCCAACTGAAGTATTGTTACATTTAAGAAAGCATAGGGAAAGCCTTAAGCTGCTTTTATCTGCACATCCTGTATATTCAAGGGTTTGTGTAACCCATAAAACCTTTGAAAATCCTAAAAGTCCTCCTCTATTTTGTATGGTGCTTAGAAAACATCTAGAAGGAGGAAAGATTACAGCTATTACCCAGCCTTCTTTTGAAAGGATACTGGAAATACATATTGAAAGCCGTACCGAATTGGGGGATATTGCACATCCCACTCTGGTAATTGAAGTTATGGGTAAGCACAGTAATATTATTCTTTTAAACCCAGAAGAAAATAAAATTATTGACAGTATTAAAAAGGTATCCTTTAGTACCAGTCAATACCGTCAGGTCTTACCAGGCTTTGAATATATCCTACCTCCACATCAAGATAAACTTAAAATCTTAGATTTATCTCAGGAAGCATTCACTGATAAACTTCTGGCTCAGGAAATGACACTTACCATTGAGAAAGCCCTTTTAAACACAATTATAGGACTAAGCCCATTACTGGCAAAACAGCTGGTGGCAAGGGTTAACCTAGATGGACAAACATTGGAGTTTTTTGGTGAATATGAGTTAAATCTCATATGGCAATCTGTAGATTATTTAAGACAAATTGTTCAGTCCAATACTTACAAGCCAGTAATATTTATTGACAGCAACGGTCAATACAAGGAATTTTCGCCAATAAATGTACCTGAATATCATAATGGAAATATAATAGAGTTTAAATCCCTTAGCGAAGCAGTTGATATATATTATGATTGGTTAATAAAGAACAACCTTTTTATGTCAGTGAAAAGCAATCTGCAAAACACAATTAATAAGGAAATTAAAAGGTGTGAGAAAAAACTGGGGATACAGCTTGAAACAGTTCAAGCAAGCCAAAACTCAATTCAGGATAAAATTCTTGGTGAACTGCTTACTGCTAACATGCATATGGTAAGAAGGGGGATGGAAGAAATCCAGGTAGCCGACTATTACAATAACAATGCTCCTGTTACTATCAAGCTGCAGCCCGAGCTAACTCCAGCTGATAATGCACAGCGATACTTTAAAAGATACAATAAAGCAAAAAATGCAGCCCAAAAGGCTGCCATCCAGGTTGAACAATCAAAGGAAGAGTTGGCCTATCTAGAATCATTAAGCTTTTGGCTTAATGAAACTAACACATATGAGGATTTTTTCCAGATAGAACAGGAGTTAATTGATGGCGGATATCTAAAACCCAGGGGCAAGCCTCATGCTGTTGCCAAAGCCAGGCCGATACCAAATACCTTTATTACCAAAAATGGTTTTAAAATACTTGTTGGAAAAAATAATAAGCAGAACGACTGGTTAACCTTTAAAACAGCAAGGGAAAGTGATATCTGGTTTCATGCTAAAGACATTCCAGGATCACATGTTATTCTAAAAGTGGAAGGTAAAGAGATTTCTGATAAGGAAATAAAGACGGCAGCTCTTTTAGCTGCATTTCATAGTAAGGGAAAGCACTCTGCAAATTTACCAGTAGACTATACCCAGGTCAAGAATGTAAAAAAAATTAAGGGTGCAAAGCCGGGACTGGTTACCTATGAAAATTATAAGACAATTTATGTTACTCCAGACAAGGAAATAATTACTACTCTATTTAACGCAAAGGGAGACAGTCCATAGAAGCCTGGCTGCCTCCCTATAAAATTTCTAATCTTTTAACACCTGGTGGTCTAAGGTTTTTCTTTAATAAGAACCTCGTCAATTCCATCAGTTTCCTTTAGTAGTACAGCTATCACTTCATTCTTTGATGTTGGAACATTTTTGCCTATGTAATCGGCCCTAATGGGAAGCTCCTTATGACCCCTGTCTATCAATACTGCCAGTTGTACTGTTTTAGCCCTGCCCAGGTCAGCCATTGCGTCAAGGGCTGCTCGTACAGTTCTGCCTGTATAAAGTACATCATCAATCAGGACTACATTTTTGCCTTTTAAATCAAAGGTAATCTCCGTTTTATTTAAAACAGGCTGTTCTGCAAGGCTGCTTAAATCATCTCTATATAGAGTGATATCAATAATGCCTTCAGGAACCTTATGACCTTCAATTTGCTCAATGATCTCATTTAGACGATGAGCCAGGGGAACACCCCTGCTCCTAATGCCTATCAACACAAGATCTTGGGTGCCCTTGTTTTTTTCAATAATCTCATGGGCAATTCTTGTTAAGCTTCTGCGAATTTTATTCTCATCCATTATGACTGTTTTGGTTTTTAAGTTCATATCCATTTGAAAACCCCTCCAATAGATTTTAAAATAATACGGAAGACCTGTCTGGTAAATGAAGTATAACTTAATTAATTGCATAGCGTCAATACTAATGCTTAAACAGCCATCTTGCCAGGGCTGGTTTTTTAACACTTACTGCACTTTTTGGACAAAGCTCCTGGCAGCAATAGCAGTAGATACATTCTTTAACGTTTACCTTTGGTCTTTTGTTATGCAGCTTTAATGCCGCGGCGGGACAGCTTTCTATGCATATTCTGCACGATGTGCATTTTTCTTCTGAAAAAACCAGGGCAGGCTTCAACCATTTATAAATTGTACCCAGCAGTTTTTTAGGAATTCTTTTTGCAAACCGATCTGAAAAGTCAGCATACCTGGTTGCAACAGGCACTCTAAAGGGCACAACCTCTTTTTTAGTATGACCAACATTGATGATACTATCATCAGTTAAAGAAAAAATCCCAAGTTCATGGGCAAGTTTAAGAACTGGTATGTCTGAAGGGTTCAAACCTATCATCTGGACCGCCATGGCATCAACAAGATAAGGATTCCTGCTGCCAATTATGTACCCTAAATACTTTGGTGTACCACTGGAGGGTCCTTCACCCTCCATGCCAATAATGGCATCCATTATTGTCAGGTTGGGCTTTAAAAGCTCGTTTAATGTTATTATAAGCTCACAAAAATTATCTAAATCTGCAAGCTCCAAATGGTATTTTGCTTTTATCAATCCTGGAATACACCCATAAAGGTTTTTTGGGCCTCCTGTAAAGACTGTCAATCCATGGGTCTTGCATTTGGGCAGGTTTATTAGATAATCACTATCAACAACAGCCTTTAAAACCTGCAGTTCCTTGTGTGAATTCTTGATTCTAACATTCTCATTGTGTGGAGTAAGGTCATAATTAAGTTCAGCTCCAGATTCCTTGGCTGCCCAGTACATACCAGTGGAATTATAAACAGACTTCAACCAGGACAAAGAATTAGGGCCACCAGGGCTGTCTCCAATAATAACTTTGGCTCCCTTTTTAGCAAAGGAACTGCATACCTCCTTAACCAAAACCGGGTGAGTGGTCACTGCTTGTTCTGGTACCCTTCTCGTCAACAAATTGGGCTTTACAAATACGGTTTTGTTGTTAAAAGCTTCGTTAGGAAATGCATCCTCAATGATTTGCTGTATATATGGTCCTATCCTGGTATCATCATAACCTGTGCATTTATAGGTAAAAACCCTATTGTTCACTGTTGTTAATCACCCCATTACGCAGCATATTTATCTCCCTTGGATAAACCTCCATACCTCCAGGGGTTTCAAGAATAAAAGGCATATCTTTCAGGCTATCAATCCTAACAAGCCTTTTAAACATGTTTAATCCTATCTCCCCTTCTCCCAGGGAGGCATGTCTATCTCTTTTGCTGCCCATGGGCTTTAGAGAATCGTTTAGATGAAATGCCTTTAGCTTATTAATGCCTATAACCTTATCAAAGTGCTTTAACACATATTCTAAATGGTTTTTCAAGTCATATCCTGCACAAAAAGCATGACACGTATCAAAGCATATTCCTAACCGTTCCTCATAGTCACAGTGTTCCATTATTGCCTGAAGCTCTTCAAAGGTGCTGCCTATTTCAGTTCCTGTACCAGCCATGGTTTCAAGGAGAATCATTGTATTATTATTGACTTTATTTGCTTTGTTAAAAACCTGATTTAATGCTTCGCTAATCCTTCTAATTCCAACCTCCATACCGCTGCCCACATGACTTCCTGGATGAATACAAAGGTAGGGTGCCTTAAGTCTGCCGAGTCTATGTAAATCATCTACTGTAGTTTCAATGGCAAAACCCCAGGCATCCTCATCTGGTGAAGCAAGGTTAATAGTATAGGGAGAGTGGGCTACAACTGGCCCAAATTCAAGCTTTTCAATCAACTGTAAATATGCTTTTACATCACTTTCATCTAATGTTTTTGCCTTTGCACCTCTAGGGTTTCTGGTAAAAAACTGCATTGTATTTGCACCAATGCCATGGGCAGATTGGACTGCTTTGGCAAAACCCCTGGCAATGGAAATATGGGCTCCTATGTACATTAAAACACCTCAAATTATCATATTGAAAAGCTCAAATTTTACTTTTTCTTGGCCTTCTCCAATAAATCCATTAGCTCTTCCTTTTCTAACTGATAGTTTTCATTGCAAAAGTGACACACAAGCTCAGCCTTTTGATCTGAGTTAATAATATCTTTTATCTCTTCCTCACCCAAGCTAATGACAACTTTTTCAATCTTGCTTCTACTGCAGCCACATTCAAAATCAACTTCCCTTTCCTCATGGACCACCACATCCCACGGTTCACATATGTATTTCACTATATCCATGCTTTCCTTGCCTTTTTCAATATAACTGCTCACAGCTCCTAACCCCATGACTTTTTGTTCTATATGGGAGACTATCTCCTCCGATGCATTAGGCATTAGCTGGACCAAATATCCGCCAGCCCCTTTGACAGTGGTGTCCTTGTCCACCAAAACACCCAGGCCAACAGCTGTGGGTATTTGCTCTGATGAATAAAAGTAGTGTGATAAATCATCACCTATTTCCCCACTAATAAGGGGTGAACTGCCTGTATATACTCCCTTGAGCTTTAGATCCCTAATTACATAGAGCATCCCCTGGCCTACTGCCCTGCCAACATCCATTTTGCCTGTTTTATCAGGCTCTATATAAACCTGAGGGTTGCTTACATATCCCTTAACCTTTCCCCTATTATTGGCAACAGCCAATATGACCCCTAATGGTCCATCTCCTTCAATCCTAATGGTGACTGTTTCTTGATGCTTTAGACCAGCTCCTATTAATAGTGCTGAAGTTAAAACCCGCCCAAGTGCTGCTGTTGCTGTTGGATGGGTGCCATGTATAATATGTGCCTTTTCCACCAACCTGGTGGTATTTGCAGCAACAATTCTAATATTTCCATGTGCCGCAGTTGCTCTAACAAGCTTATCCTGTATCATTATTCTCCTAACCCCCTTCGCAATACAGCCAAGGCCCTTTCAAAATATTCAGGCAGGGGTGCCTTGAACTCCATATACTTATTAGTTCCTGGATGGATAAAGCCTAAGACCTCTGCGTGGAGTGCCTGACCAGTAAAGCCCAGGTTATTCTTACCCTTGGAGTATTTAGGATCACCAACAACAGGGTGATTAATATAACTCATATGTACTCTAATCTGATGAGTTCTTCCAGTCTTTAGTCTTGCTTCCACATATGTATAGTTTTTAAAGCTCTCAAGAACTGTAAAGTGGGTTTCTGCCACCTTGGCATTTTTGACTCCAACAGCCATTTTCTTTCTATCCACCGGATGGCGCCCTATAGTTGTTTTTATTATACCAGCTGGTTCTTTTATACTGCCGCAAACTAATGCCTTATATATCCTATTTACACTATGCTCCTTTATCTGGGCAGCCAGATTGGTGTGAGCCAGATCATTTTTGGCAATTACTAGAACTCCCGAGGTATCTTTATCAATTCTATGTACTATTCCTGGACGTAGAACCCCATTAATCCCTGACAGATCCTTACAATGATACAGCAAGGCATTAACTAGTGTTCCAGAGTAATTTCCCGGAGCAGGGTGAACGACCATTCCCTGTGGTTTATTTACCACTGCAATATAGGTATCTTCAAATAAGATTTCTATGTCCAGGTTTTCTGGCTCAACATCTAGTTCCTTGGGCTCAGGTATTGATAAAACTACTTCATCATGCTCCTTTAACTTATAGTTAGCTTTAGTAGAAACATTATTTACCTCAACCAAACCCTCACCAATTAATTTTTGAATTTGACTCCTGCTCATTTTAGGAAGCACCCTGGATAGAAAAATATCTATCCTCTTTTCCAAATCCTCTGGTCCTATTACAAAGACCTTCCTCATATTATCACCCAGCCTGTTCTTCTGGCCAAACCAATAACTGCCAGGCCAATAGAATTACTCCTGTAACAATTGCCATATCCGCTACGTTAAAGACGGGCCATACTCTAAAATCTAAAAAATCCACTACATAGGAAAACCTGATTCTGTCTATAAGGTTACCCACTGCACCTCCAAGCTGCAGTGATAGTCCAATTGTTAGAATAGTGTTTTCACGTGCTAGTTTCCAGTACACCCCCACCAGCAGAAAAATAACTATTATCGTCACAACTATAAAGAAAGCTATCTGGTTTTGAAGTATTCCAAAGGCAGCTCCTGGATTTCTTACAAAGGTAATGTGAAAAATATTCTCTATCACAGGTATGCTTTCATTTGGGTGCATGGAAATTATAATAAAGTGCTTGGTAAGCTGATCAAGTATTACAATGACAATGGCCGTTACAGCAAATATCAAGATATCACCTCTAATCAATAGTAGACAAATATGTTGAACTTAACTCATCGAAAGAATTGTAACATTACTTTACCCTTTCTAGCAAGTAAAGTAAGTACAAAAAGATAAACACAAAAATGAGGTGATAAAACAAAACTTGGCTTGCGCCAGTAGTTCTAGCATTTTTAATGCGTAGAAATACCAGTCCTTTAGGGCGCCAAGTCCTTGACGTCGGCGGAAGCCTTAGTCTTTGTGAATACTATCTACATTTAAAAGTTATACTTTCTGATTATATAAAAAAGCTGTGGATAAATCCACAGCCTTACTTCTTGTCCTTGAACTTTTCTCCTTCAGTTTCACCCACGATTTTTTCTTTGGGTGGGCCCTCATCATCATGTCCGTATACATCTTCATAAAACATTCCATCTTTTCCTTTAAAATAGGGAATGCCTTCTACCATTTGTACTATTCCCCTGTCCTCATCAAAATCTGTGCCACCATAGTATGATCCTGCACCAGCTCCATGGGCATGTTCATTCCAGCGCGCCACATCCTGCCAGGTATCCTCCTGGTCCATTTCCTGTCTTTCTCTCATATATGCTGGCAGCACCTTTTCTTCTATAGGCCTGATGTTATTATCACCAGTTTCATATGCCTTGTCTCTGCAGTGAATACACTTTGTTGTTTCAGGCAAAACCTCCAACCTGTCACTATCAATGGCATGTCCGCATTCATCACAGTATCCATAGGTTCCCTTGTTGAGCTTATCCAGGGCATCCTCAATTTTTATAAGCTGTATTCTAGCATTGTCTAACAGGGCTAGATCTTTGGATCTTTCATAAACCTCACTTGCAACATCTCCAGGGTGATTGTCATAAAGGGATAATTCACCAGTAGATTCCTGCATGGATTCATGTAATCCTGTATCCTGTAAACTTTGAATCCGTTTTGCTGCTTCATCCTTCATCTTTCGCAGCCTATTGCCGTATCGTTCTAATGCTGATTGTTTAAGCAGGGCAAACACACCTCCATTGTAAAATAAAAGCTTCTAATAAGATTGTTCCCTAACCATGCGCACAATATCAGCAATAAAATCACTAATGAGTGGTAAGTTTAACAAGACAACTTTTTGCAATAAATATAATGCCAGGGCTCCTAGTAAAGTAAAACCAACTGCCATTCCAAGACCTCTGGCAACACCTGCTAAAAAATTCATATATATGAGCCGCTTAGGATCCTCCAATAGGCTCACGTATTCGCGAATCTGCGCCTTCTCTAACATATATGCCAGGTTAGATAGTTTTTCCTCCAGGGATTTATTATCCTTTTTTTCCAACCTGTAAACCTCCAGATAACATATTGGTCATGCAGTTTCATTCTAAAAATAGCAATGGTCTATTCATGAGTCAGGATGCAATTCAGGATACATCATTAAGGAAGCAGACCTTGCTCTTGCTTCTTGTTTCCTGCTTGTTGAAAGTGTATGTGTCCAGCTATTTAATAATACCTGTAAGTAATTTCATCTTAATTTGTCAGTGCTTGTATTGGCGCTGGAATTCTTCCGCCCCTGTTTACAAAACAGTCACTAGACCATTTGCTTATGGGCATTACAGGAGCCGTTCCCAATAAGCCTCCAAATTCAACCTTGTCTCCAACAGTTTTACCCGGAACGGGAATTATCCTAACTGCTGTAGTTTTGTTATTGATCATGCCAATTGCCGCTTCATCAGCAATAACAGCCGAGATTGTAGCAGCAGAAGTACTCCCTGGAACTGCCACCATGTCAAGGCCAACAGAGCATACACATGTCATGGCTTCCAGCTTTTCAAGGGTCAAAGCACCTTCTTCTACCGCCCTTATCATTCCAGCATCCTCACTAACAGGTATAAAAGCACCGCTTAGGCCTCCAACATAAGATGATGCCATTGAACCACCCTTTTTGACTGCATCATTAAGCATTGCCAAAGCAGCCGTGGTTCCCGGAGCACCGCAGCGTGCTACTCCTAGACTTTCTAAAATGTCAGCAACACTATCACCAACAGCTGGAGTGGGAGCCAGTGACAGGTCAACTATGCCAAAGGGCACACCAAGTCTTGCTGATGCCGTCCTGCCTACCAACTCACCCATACGTGTTACTTTAAAGGCAGTCTTTTTAATAACCTCTGCAATACTGCCCAGATCGAGATTGGGATGCTTTCTAACAGCATTGAGAACAACTCCAGGTCCGCTTACCCCAACGTTTATTACCGTTTCCGGTTCACCAACACCATGAAAGGCACCTGCCATAAAGGGATTGTCCTCAGGAACATTGCAAAAAATAACCAGCTTTGCACAGCCAAGGCCGCCCTTGTCTGCAGTCTCTTCAGCAGTCTTTTTAATTATTTCACCCATTAGCTTAACAGCATCCATGTTGATGCCAGCTTTGGTGGAACCAATATTTACAGATGAACAAACCCTTTCAGTTACACTCAAGGCTTCCGGTATACTATTAATCAGCAATTTTTCTGATTTGGTAAAGCCCTTATGTACTAGAGCACTAAAACCACCAATAAAGTTTACTCCCACCTCACTGGCTGCCTTATCCAAGGCCCTGGCAGCCTTAACATAGTCCTGTTCACTCTCACCCTTCATCACTAAAGAAATTGGAGTTACAGAAATTCTTTTATTGATAATAGGTATGCCATATTCTTTTTCTATTTCTTCTCCAACCTTTACAAGATTTCTGGCTCTCTCTACAATTTTGTCATAAATGTTTTGAGAAGTTTTATCTGGTGTATCAGACTGGCAATCCATGAGGTTGATTCCCATTGTAACTGTCCTTATATCTAAATGCTCATTTTCTACCATGCGGATGGTTTCTAAAATTTCCTCCCGGCTAAAATACAAATGCATATTCATTCCTCCATTATCTAAATGCGGTGCATATAGTTGAAAACATCTTCTCTTTGAACTGTAATTTTAACACCAAGGCTGGTGCCTGTTTCTTCCAGACGGGATAATAAATCACTATAAGCAATCCTGGCATCCTTGGCATCTGCCACTAAAATCATGGTAAAAAAGCTCTGCATGATGGTTTGACTAATATCAAGTATATTAACATTTGTGTCTGCCAAAACCCCTGTTACTGCAGCAATTATTCCTACTTTGTCTTTTCCAACAACTGTAATGACAATTTTTGAGCTTTCCATTGCTATACCCCCATAGTTTTATTATCAAATAATAATAGTATATAATTTTCCCATTTGCAAGCAGAGATATAAAATAATTTGACCCACCTGAAACATCCAAGTTGGGTCAAATTTTGGTTAAATTGTTTCTATAACATCAAGGCATCTTGGACACAATAGTTCATCCTCCCTGGTCTGGGATTTATCACTATATTTCCAGCACCTTTCACATTTATCCCCTGTTGCTTTGTCTACTAAAATAACTGCTTCAACCTCATCTGATTTGTATGCATCAGCAGGCATATTGTCTGTCATGGGACTAACCTCAGCACTAGAGACAATAAATATCTGGTCTAAAGGCTCTGACACATTATCAAGAACCTGAAGGAAATCCTGATTTGTGTAAATATGAATACTAGCGTCAAGTGAATGACCAATGGTCTTTTTTTGCCTTGCCAATTCCAGGGCCTTTGAAACCTCTTCACGCAGATTAAGTATTTTATCCCATTTTGCTTCTAAATCAGCATCTAAATAGCTTTCATTTACCTCTGGGTATTCTGCCAATTGGACACTTATTGGATCATCCTTCTTTTTAGGCATGTAGCTCCACACCTCTTCAGTTGTAAAGGCCAGTACAGGCATCAAAATCTTTACAAGAGATGTTAGTATTTCATAAATAACTGTTTGACTTGACCTTCTCAAGCTGTGATCTGCTGGCATTGTATACAACCTATCCTTACAAATATCCAAATAGAAGGCACTCATATCAATAACACAGAAATTATGAACACTATGATACACAACATGAAACTCATATTTCTTGTATGCCTTTGTCACCCTATCAATTAGCTTATGGAGCTTAAGCAGTGCCCACTTGTCTATCTCTGAAAGACTTTCGTATGGGACAATATGACTTTCTGGTTCAAAGTCATACAAGTTGCTCAAAAGAAAACGAAAGGTGTTCCTAATTTTTCTATAGGACTCCGTCATTTGCTTCATAATACCGGGAGAAGCAGCAACGTCACGCCTGTAATCAGCAGATGATACCCACAGCCTTAAAATGTCCGCTCCCATTTGCTCTATAACCTCTAATGGGTCCACACCATTACCCAGGGACTTGGACATCTTCCTGCCCTTTTCATCTACCACATAGCCATGGGTCAACACCTGTCTATAGGGGGCAGTCCCCCTGGTTGCTACAGCAGTTGAAAGAGAAGAATTAAACCATCCCCTGTGCTGATCACTGCCCTCCAGATACATATCTGCCGGCCATCTAAGGTCAGGGTGAGCAGCACATACAGCTTCATGACTAGAACCAGAATCAAACCACACATCCATAATATCAGTTTCCTTCTCAAACCCTTGAGCATTGCAATGGGGACATTTAAAGTCTTCCGGCAGTAATTCCTCTGGACTTCTTTCAAACCATACATTAGATCCATGTTCTTTAAAAAGCTTTTCAATATGAGCAATGGTCTCATCATTGATAATTTCTTTTTTGCAGTCAGAGCAAAATAAGATTGGAATGGGCACTCCCCAGGTTCTCTGCCTTGAAATACACCAATCACTTCTGTCTGCCACCATATTATATATTCTTTCCTCACCCCAGGCTGGAATCCATTCAACCTCTCTAATTGCTTTAAGGGCTGCATCTCTAAAACCATCTATTGAGGCAAACCACTGTTCAGTAGCTCTAAAGATAACAGGAAATTTACATCTCCAGCAGTGAGGATATTGATGCTTGGTAAACTCCAGGTGGAATAGATAGCCCTTATCCTCCAGCTCTTTTGTTATTTCTTTATTTGCCTTATCATAATACATTCCTGCAAACTGTACAGCCTCCTCTGTAAAGACTCCCTTATCATTTAATGGAGAAATTACAGGCAGGCTATACCTCTGGCCCACTGCATAATCATCAAGACCATGCCCAGGAGCAGTATGAACACAGCCAGTACCCTGTTCTAAAGTCACATGTTCTCCTAATATGACTATAGAATCTCTTTCCAGTAATGGATTAGCACACACGATGCCTTCTAACTCTTTCCCATGGAATTCTTGCAGAACCTTATATGCTAATTCTGCTTTTTCCATTACACCTTGAACAAGCTCTTTGGCTAAAAGGAACTTACCCTTTGAAGTATCTACAAGTACATATTTGAACTCTGGATGCACAGCTATTGCAACGTTAGCAGGTAGGGTCCAGGGAGTGGTGGTCCAGATCATTACATATGTGTTATCCCCTGGAACAATACCCTTCCCATCCTTAACAGGAAAATTTACAAAAATGGAGGGAGATTTCTTTTCGCCATACTCTACTTCTGCTTCAGCCAGGGCAGTTTGGCAGTCAGTACACCAGTAAACTGGTTTTAAACCTTTATAAATATAGCCCTTTTTTGCCATTTCACCAAATACTCTAATTTGGACAGCCTCATATTCTGGAGCTAGTGTTAGATATGGCTTATACCAGTCCCCTCGCACACCCAACCTCATAAACTGTTCTCTTTGAACATCAACATATTTTAATGCATAGTCTCTACAGTGATTCCTGAATTCAACAACGCCAATCTTACTCCTATCAAGGCCTAAGTTCTTGATGGCCTGCTGTTCAATGGGCAGACCATGGGTATCCCAGCCAGGCACATAAGGCGCATCATATCCAGACATTGAATAATATTTGACGATAAAATCCTTAAGGATTTTGTTTAACGTGGTTCCTAAATGTATGCCACCATTAGCATAGGGAGGACCATCATGAAGGATAAATTTAGGCTTGTTTTTATTTTTTTCCTGGACCTTCTCATAAATATTCTGTTCCTCCCAAAACTTCAGATACTCAGCCTCCCTTTTGGGCAGGTTAGCACGCATGGGAAAATCTGTTTTTGGTAAATTTAAAGTTTCATCAAATTTTGCCATTATTACAAATCACCTCTATATATTTAGTTATTTCATCAAATAAATAAAATCCCTCATCATTATTAAGGACGAGAGATTCCCGCGGTACCACCTTACTAGGTATTAAAACTCTAAATACTAATACCCTCTTTCTAGCAGTTAAGTAACGGCAAACTAACCGCCCCTTCCTACTTAGATTTCAAAAGGGGTGTTCACAGGTGATTTTCAATAGTATTTTTTCTGGCTTTCACCCTCCCAGAATCGCTGTTAAAAAATATATTACTATTTACTCTCCTGATCATCACATAACACCATCTATGCTGTTTTAACTATGAGGATTAATATTTGCAATAAATTATACCACAACTTAATTTTTAGTCAACTTTTTGTTCGTTAGTTTGTTGTTTAGCTGCGTTTTCCCTGGCACTTGCTGCATCCCCATCCTGTGGTATTGACGTAGATGCATCATCCTTTATCATGCGGTATTGTGTTTCAAGGAGGGATAAAATCTTTAATTTATAGCTGTTAAACTGATTAATGAGACCTTGAAGCTCTTCTTCCTTCTCCTGAACCTTTTTCTGAGCTTCCTCAATCATTCTCTTGGCTTTTAAATCTGCTTCTTGAATTATGAGCTTTGCTTCTCTTCCGGCAGTTTCTTTTAAAGTATCGGCAGTTTTTTGAGCTATTACAAGGGTAGCAGACAAATTATTTTCAATATTTTTATATTTGCCAATATCATCCTCTAACCTCTTAAGCTCTTCCTTGATTACTTGATTTTCTTTATAGATTTTTTCATAATCCATAAGAATCTTGTTCAAAAAGCTGTCCACTTCACTCTGACTGTAGCCCCTAAAAACAACTCTAAACTCAGCATTTTGAATATCCAAAGGTGTAATAGCCATTTATAATCCCCCCATCAGACATAAGCACCAATTTTTAAAGCTATTCTATCCTTTTTAGTAGTTCCCAGAACCTCCATTACTATAATCCGCCCCTTTCCCTGAACTGACAGTATGTCCCCTTCATTAATTTGATAATCAACCCGCGTCATGGGCTGCCAGTTTACCTTAACCCTATCTTTTTTAACCAGCTCAGCAGATTTGGATCTGGACAAGAAGAACCCAGCACTTAATACTGCGTCTAACCTCATTGAAGTTACAGTGGCCCTGATTTCTTTGAGAGATTCTCGAGGCAGCATGAGAGACTCAATTCTTTTTTCCTCACCAACCACAGGCACTGGGCCAATTGATCTCATGTTAGAAATAAGATACCCAGTTACTTTACTATCTGCTAGTACTTGAACCAGATTTTCATTAACAAAAATATCTCCCAGCTTGTCCCTTTTAATACCAGACGCCAGTAGTGCCCCTAAAACATGTCTGTGGCTGTTTTCAAAGAATTTAAAGCTGCCTTGAAAGCAAATAAGGGAAATTTGGAACTCTCTTTTATCTATTTCAAGGTATTCGGGAAAAATATATAGCTTTTTTCTTTCTGCACCCTGGTAACCACCCCATGTAAGAAACTTTATCTCTTGTATTCCCTGTAGAATGCTTGAAGCTGTATTTATAGTAAAGGGGTCAAAGAAGTCACTTACTTGAAGTTGTGATTTCTTTTTACAGGCTTCCACCTTGTCTAAGATATGGTGCATTGCCCCCAGCTGTTCATTATCCCTAATATGGGATAAAATACGTTTTCTATCTAATAAGGAGCCCAATGACAAAAACTTCAATCATTTTAATTAACATAAGGGCTATAATAGGTGAAAAATCTAAGGGCAATGATCCTCTTGGTATTAATCTTCTAATTGGAGCTAGAATTGGCTCAGTTATTTCATAAATAAAGTTTACAAGGGTGTTGTTGGGATTTCCTATTGGTATCCACGATAAGATTACTCTAGCTATAACTAGAAAATATAAGACACGAAAAGCTATGATTATAAAGTCTACCAGCATTTATCAAACAACTCCTAACTTTCACTAGTTTTATTCCATGCAAGATACTCGCCCTTTACAGGGGCATCCTTTACCTCTGTAAGATTAACCACGCTAAAGCTCTGGGGCAGAACTATGACAATATTAGAATTTATTTTTTCCATGGATCCAGAAATTGCATATGTAGTTCCACTTAAAAAGTCTAGAATTCTTTTTGCTAGATCCTTTTCAATTGATTCCATATTAACAATAACAGGTCTAAAGCTCCTTAAATGATCAGCTATACTCTGCACCTGCTCATAGTTTTCTGGGCTAATATATACTATTTTAACAGGCTTATTTTGATGAATACTTATAATATTATTGTTATGTTTAATACTATCTGCCTTATCTATAATAGGGTCTCCTGTGGATGATTTAACTGGCTTGTCCTCAGGTATTTCTTCAATTTCAAAACCTATCCAACTTAATAGCTTGTACCAGTATTTTTTCATATTTACCCCCTATATATGACCAAAAATTTCAGAACCAATACGTACCATATTTGACCCCTCTTCCAGGGCTACTTGATAATCATTGCTCATACCCATTGAAAGATACTTTAATTCGATTCCTGGTATATTAAGAGTGTCCAGCTTGTATTTAAGATTCCTTAATCCTTCAAAGACATGGCGAGTATCTTCAGGATCATCTTCAAATGGTGCCATTGTCATTAATCCCAGAACATTAATATGCTCCATCCTGGATAGCTTCACCAAAAAGCCTTCAACATTTTTGGGGGACATGCCAAATTTACTGATTTCTCCTGAAACATTTACTTGAATAAGGCAATTAAACTTGTAATTAAAAAGCTTGCCCTGTTTATTTAGTTCGTTGGCCAGGCTTTCCCTGTCCAGGGAATGGATTAGTGACACCTTGTTAGTCAAATATTTGACTTTATTTGATTGTAAATGGCCAATAATGTGCCAGTTAACTTTCTCATTAATGCTTGCATGCTTTTTCAAAAAATCCTGGACCCGGTTTTCGCCAATATCCTGTATTCCATATTGAATTACCTGGCTTATAACATCTGCAGATACAGTCTTTGTTACTACTACTAATTTAATTTGCTCTGGTGAATTTCCTCCTTTAGCTGCACTTTTTTTTATTTTCTCTCTAACCTGCTCAATTCTTTCCAGTAAATTGTTCAAAAAGAACCTCTCCCATTATTTATTGAAGGATTAATTTGAAATACCTTAAAAGTTTCGTCAAAAATTGCCAAAATCCTGCTTATTTACAACACTTGTGGATTAATTACTACCGGATAGCCGGGATCCTCAAGCATGATCAGAGCTTTGTCTGAAAGGTTTCTTAGGATATCCACACTCACCCAATCATATGAAGCATGGGTTTGAATGAATACTCCTGGCTCATCTTCTATATATACTATTGCTTGTTTTGAAACCAGGTAGCCCTCTTGCCTGTCTAAAACAAGAGTAAACCTTTCCTTACGAATATTATAAAAATCTTCCTTACGATCTAACACTCTGCCAAAACAAAAAACATCTTTTCCTGAAAGCCCCATGTTTGTAGTACTGATTCTATATTCATTCCTA
Organism: Desulfitibacter alkalitolerans DSM 16504; assembly: GCF_000620305.1. Lineage (NCBI taxonomy): Bacteria > Bacillati > Bacillota > Clostridia > Neomoorellales > Desulfitibacteraceae > Desulfitibacter > Desulfitibacter alkalitolerans. The sequence continues at coordinate 281,180 of NZ_KK211100.1, forward strand.
TCATTTTTTAATATCAGGGGCATGTCCTTTAATTCCAAAAGCTCAAAGCCATGTTTTATTACATACTCCTGGGGAAAATACAGTATGAAGTTTACATCAGAAAAGGGGTTAATAATCTTGAGTACTGGGGCTCCTTCTTCAACAAGTTCTCCCTCATTCTTATACTCCCTATATTGACCAAAATCCTTTTTTTTAAGCTCTAGAAGGTCTAATTCGCCAATTTGCTTTCCCTTGAACACCTCTTCAAAACCATCAGTATAAAAGCTTAATACTCCTGCATTACTGGTAGTAATTGGGGTATGCTTAAGATTCCCCTGAAAGGTTTGAGTTGTTAAGGTTGCTACATGTTGATTAACCCTGACCCTTTCTCCTTCACTTAAATCTTCAAAGGATATATGACCCTTATTGGGAGATCTAATTAACATTTCATCACGAATAAATATAACCTCAGCAGGAAACTCTGTTGAAATTACCTTTAGTTCAAGGTTTACTGTCTTTACAGCTTTGCTTGAAATAGACCAAATACCTTTAATGAGAAATAGTAATATCAATAAAACAGCCAGGTATATCCAGCCTTTTTTAATCCTTGACTTCTTTTTTTGAGGTTGGGGTATATATGCTATTTTGGTGGACAACACATCACCTACTAAGCCCTATTACTGCAGCCATTCTCCCTGTTTCTCCCTTATCACGCCGATGGGAGAAAAAGTATTCTTGACTGCAATGGGTACATAATTTACTTATATAAATATTTATATCTAGCAGGCCAGATTCCTGCAGGGATATCCTATTTGCCTCCCATAAATTTAAAAAGGCTTTTTCCTCATCTCCTTTTATTATGGAGGAGAAATTTGGATACGCCCTTTTCATGGGCTGTAATACCCTATCATCCACCTCATAACAGCAAGGCCCAATGGATGGACCTATGACAGCAATACAGTCCTTTGGATTGGCTCCAAAGTTTTTATGCAATTCATTAACAATCCTTGCTCCGATTTTTAACATGGTACCCTTCCATCCAGCATGAGCTATGCCTATGGAATTGGTCTGGGGGTCAAAAAAATATAAGGGGACACAATCGGCATAATAGGTGGTCAGCAGAATCCCCGGCTTATTTGTAACCATCCCATCAGCAGAAGCTAGGAAGTCATCATAATTAAACATACCTCTACCTTTATCGCTTTCATTTACAACAATAACCCTATTGCCATGAACTTGATCTAGAGCTACTGAATCCTCTAATGAGTACCCTAAAGTATTGACAAATCGCTTGCGATTTTCTATTACAGAGGCTTTTTTATCCTTTACGTGGAGACCCAAATTTAATGTGTCATAGGGTACTAGGCTTGTACCTCCTTTCCTGGTGGAGAAACCATGAACTATTCCATGAAATTTGTTTAAAGGTTCAAAGGTATAGTAAAAAAGGTCTGCTTTTTCTTCTAAAAGATATATGAGACACACCTCCTTTGGTGTTGCTTATAAATGAAATTATATATGCAGGGCACTAGTTTCGTCAAATTAACCATGTTGTAATTAAATAACTTATCAACAATTTTTATCTTCATGTTTAGGGTCTGTAAAGTTATGCATTTCCACAAGTATTACATCAATTCCAAGCTTTTTGATTCTATCCCATGGAACTACTATATCTTCATTTCTGCCAAAGAACTTAAAAAAGCTACCAGTGCCAGGTAATATTATGGACTTGATTCTTCCTCTTTCCAGATCAAGCTCAATATCCTTAATCTCACCCAGACGTCTTCCATCAACTATATTGATTACTTCCCGCATCCTCAGGTCTGAAATTTTCAACAATACTTACACCCCCATACTGGCTGACTATTTGTCCACTTTATTAACAAAAAAAACTTTCTATATCATGTATATGCTTTTAAAATTTGAAAATGTACAGGGATAAAAAAAAAGAAGGAGAAATCCTCCTATCTTAGCTTATCTTTTAAAACTTCTATAAATTTAAATTTGATTTGTACTGGTTTTTTATGTATATCCTTCTCCTCATCCATTCCCATTACAGGCATAGCCTTGTTTTGTGCAATACTATGTGTAATATCTATAAAGCACAAGGGAGGAAATAAGACACACCACCAGTTAGAACCCTTGCCTTCTCCAATAATAATCCTTAAGGATTCATATGTTCCGGCCGGCATAATAATGTCCCCATAAGCCCTTGTTGGGTAGTCAGTTTTACTCAGGATAGCTGCAGCCGGATAACTGTAACCCAAATTATTAATTTCTTCCTGGACAAGCTCCTCAAGTAAGGACAGGTTATTTAAGATATACTCTCTAGCTTCTTCCAATGATTTAGCCTTTTCAAGATCCGCCTCAATTTTATGTAATACTATATTTCTAATCTTGATCTTTAACTCCTGATCTTCATCAGTATCACTATTTGCAATTACATGAAACCTTATTAAGCTCTCATATTCTTTGTTTGAGGGCCCATCACTATTAAAGCTCCATGAAATGTTAAATAATGCCCCCAGGGCAAACGCAATTATCACAAAAAATATTACTCTCCTCAAATAAAGCACCCCATTTAATTTTCTAAACTTCCTTGTTATTTACCTGCACATATTTGCGCATATGATGCAGGGCTGCCTTTTCAAGTCTCGACACTTGTGCCTGAGATATACCTACCTCGTCAGCTACCTCCATCTGAGTTTTGCCATCAAAAAACCTAAGGGTTAAAATATGTTTTTCTCTTTGATTTAGTTTATTAAGAGCCTCTTTAACAGCAATTCTTTCCAACCAGCTGTTGTCATTATTTTTTTCGTCCCCGATTTGATCCATCACAAATATAGGATCTCCACCATCATGATAGATAGGTTCAAATAATGAAATGGGCTCCTGTATAGCATCCAGAGCAAAAATAATCTGTTCCCTTGGAACATCAAGGGCTTCTGCAATTTCATTAATAGATGGCTCTCGTGAGTTTTTGCTAACAAGAGCATCTCTTACCTGTAATGCCTTATATGCAATGTCCCTCAGGGAGCGACTAACTCTAATTGGATTATTGTCTCGAAGATATCTTCTGATTTCACCAATTATCATTGGTACTGCATAAGTAGAAAATTTAACATTTTGATTTAAATCAAAATTATCTATTGCTTTCATCAGCCCAATACATCCCACTTGAAATAGGTCGTCCACATATTCTCCTCTATTGGTAAACCTTTGGATAACACTTAGCACCAATCGTAAATTCCCATTAACAAGCTTATCTCTAGCTTCTTCATTACCATTTTGAATTTCTACAAATAGTTCTCTCATTACTTTGTTTGTTAATACAGGTAATTTGGAAGTATTTACACCACAAATCTCTACCTTATTTGCGATCAATAAACTTACCTCCTTTTAATGTTGCTAGTGGTGTTTAGTGCCTCGTTCCTTTAAGATTATTGCCATGGGCATTAACTTTTATACCGAATTAGATAAAATATAGAATCAAAAAAACAGCCACATAAAGTGACTGTCAGAGTTTGCCAGGTTCAAGCTAATCTGTTTATTCTACTGTTAAATTCTACTGCTATTCTAATTTGCGAAATTCTTTTCTTAACCTTTTAATAATTCTTTTTTCAAGTCTTGAAATATATGATTGAGAAATGCCGAGAATATCTGCAACTTCCTTTTGTGTCTTTTCTGTGCCATCCATCAAACCAAATCTAAATTCCATGATTTTCTTTTCTCTGGGATTTAGTTTTTTCATAGCTGCATGGAGCAGCTTTTTATCAACTTCCTCCTCAATAGATCTATAAATAATATCATTTTCCGTTCCCAAAACGTCAGATAATAACAGCTCATTTCCATCCCAATCAATATTAAGAGGTTCATCAAAGGAGACCTCTGTTTTTGTTTTGTTATTCCTTCTTAGGTGCATTAAAATCTCATTTTCTATACATCTGGATGCATAGGTGGCAAGCTTAATTTTTTTCTTTGGATCAAAGGTATTTACGGCCTTTATTAAACCTATGGTCCCTATTGAAACCAGATCTTCTATACCAACACCAGTATTTTCAAACTTTCTGGCTATATATACTACCAGCCTTAAATTTCGTTCTATGAGTACACTTTTTACTGCCCTGTCTCCCTCTTCAAGCTTATCTATTAAAAACTTCTCCTCATCATTTGATAGGGGTGGGGGTAATGCCTCGCTGCTTCCTACATAATGCACTTCTGGATGCAGTTTGAACTTAATTAATATATTTAACAGTTTTATTTTTATCTGCCAGCGAAGTTGTAACAGTTTCTTCATTAACAAGATCCCCCCAAAATGAGTAAAAGTTAACTACCAAATCTAGCTGTCAGAGACAAAATTGCGCAACAATTCCGGATGTAAGAGTCCCTTGTATATGCCTTTGGAAGAAAGCTTATACTTATAAATTCCTACAATTATGTCCTTTATTTTTATTGTTTTGTGGTTATGTACAATGATAACTGCATCAGGCCTAAATCCTATTAGCATGCCTTTTTGCTCACCTATAGAATTAAAGGGTATTACCCTGAGCCTTGATGCCAGATACGTTTGTGATAAACATGCAATAACTGAACTTACATCAAAGTCATCATTGTTTTTCAGTTCTTCAAAGGCCTTTTTAGGGATTATTCCTTGCAAAACATCTAATTCCGTTATCATTACCGGCTTTCCAGTAATGGGATCCGTTAACTGGTTGCCTGTATCAACTAAGGTTTTTACGGCAACCCTTTCCTCGCCCAGGCAAATAATCACTGGGACATATAAAATGCTTTTGATAAAGTTTTTTATTATAAGCCTTGTTCCGAATCTGCCAATAATCGCAGCAGTGACAAGGGCAGCTAATAACCAATTGTACCCCAATGGCTCTATTATAGAAAATTTACCGGTGATAACGGCCTGCACAGTATTTTCAGTCTTCATTAAGTAAATTGCTGCCAGCATGGCTCCACCAACAGCAAAGACAATAAAATAAAAATAGGCTAATGCCTGTATCATTTTTCTAAAACTCAAAGGATAAAAGGCAATATATATCATCAATATTGAAAATGCAATCTTGACCAGCAGCGATGAAAAAGAAGTATGTAAAGAGGGAAAATACACAGTAACTGAATATAAAGCACCTGTACATGCAGCAGTGAAAATTCTTCTAAAGGACGTGGTAAAACCTGTAATCTTTGCAGTTGCCCAGATTAGTACAAAATCCATGGCAAGATTCACAAGGAACAAAACATCTAAGTATAGAATGTTATCATCCAGCAATAAGGCCACCTCAAAGGTAATACTCCATATAATTATATTAAAGGCATAACCAGTCTATGACTTCTAAAACAATTATACAGAAGCAATCTAAAAAAGTTTGTCATTTATTGCGAATTACCAAAGTTCTTTAGTATAAAAATAAAAAACTGCATTTCCCGCTTCAAGGACTGCAGTTTAAAATATTAGAACAGCACATTTAAATGTTTTTATTAATTATTAATAAGCTTTTAGCGTCTTCTTAAAAAAGCAGGAATATCCAGATCGTCCTCAGTAAATGGCTTTACATCTATTTCCTTTGTAAAGGCTTCTGTAGTCCTTTTCCTTTCATCAAAACCAGTAGCTATTACTGTTACTCTCAGCTCATCTTCTAGTTTTTCATCAACTACTGCTCCAAAGATTATATTAGCCTCTGGATCTGCAGCAGATGAAATAATTTCTGCTACTTCATTAACTTCGAATAAACCAAGGTTGCTGCCGCCAGTAATATTTAATAATACTCCTTTAGCACCTTCAATTGAAGTTTCTAATAATGGACTGGATATTGCCATATTAGCTGCTTCAACAGCACGCTTATCACCATTGGCACGTCCGATGCCCATTAAAGCCGACCCCGTATCCATCATGATTGTTTTAACATCAGCAAAATCTAAGTTTATTAAACCGGGAACAGCAATTAAATCTGAAATGCCCTGGACACCTTGCCGTAAAATATCATCTGCTATCTTAAAAGCATCTGAAATAGAGGTATTTTTATCTGCTACCTGCAACAATCTATCATTAGGTATTACTATAAGAGTATCTACTTTATCCTTTAATTCTTGTATGCCTATTTCTGCCTGACTTGCCCTTTTCTTGCCCTCAAAGGTGAAGGGTCTTGTTACTACACCTACTGTTAAAGCACCCTGTTGTTTAGCTACCTCAGCAACTATGGGGGCAGCACCTGTTCCTGTTCCACCACCCATTCCAGCAGTTACAAAAACCATATCTGCACCCTGAAGGCTTTTGACTATTTCATCTCGAGTTTCTTCTGCTGCTTTTTTGCCAATATCTGGATTAGCGCCAGCGCCTAAACCTTTTGTAAGCTTGTTGCCAATTTGAATCTTGGTTTGTGCTTGACTAAGGCTTAAGCATTGGGCATCAGTATTTACACAAATAAAATCGACTCCCTGTAAATTAGCCGAGATCATGCGATTAACGGCATTATTGCCTCCTCCACCTACCCCAATAACCTTTATCCTGGCAAATGGGTTATACTCTTGATGTTCTAATTCTAACATGTAGCATCCTCCCTCTAAAATAAGTCTTTAAACCAGCTTTTAATACTATTTATATAGCTCTTAAAATTATTATCACTATCAGCGGCAGCTTCTTGAGACGCCATTCTTCGTGACCCATATATTATTAACCCTATGCCGGTGGCATATCTAGGGTTGTTAACCATATCTATCATTCCACCCACATTACAAGGATACCCTATCCTAACAGGCATGTCCAAATGTTCTGCTGCTAATTCTGCTAGTCCATCCAAGCAGCAGCCTCCACCAGTAAAGATGACTCCTGCAGGGATAACTCCTTTAAAACCTGATGATTTTATTTCCTGCTTGATCATATGTAGTATTTCCTGCATTCGAGGCTCAATAATACTTGCCAAAACCTTTTTAGATACTTTCCTTTGCCCACCCACATTGGAGATGACAATATATTCTTCATCAGGCATCAGGTTGCTAAGCACACATCCATGCTCAATTTTTATCCTTTCAGCCTGGCTTAAAGGTATCCTTAAGCCCACAGCCAAATCACTTGTTACATGATAGGCGCCTACTGGCAGTATGGATGCAAACCATAATCCATCCTCATCAAAGAGAGAGATTTCAGTAGTTCCACCCCCAATATCAACAACCACAGAGGCTAAATCCCTTTCTACAGGCTGCAGTACTGCTTCAGATGATGCCAGTGGATTTAGTACAAAACCCTCAATATGCAATCCTGCCCTGGACACCGCTTTACCCAAATTCTGAATGGATGCACTAGCCCCAATGATAATACTTACCTCTACTTCAAGTCTTGACCCAACCATTCCTACAGGATCTAATATACCGTCATAACCATCTACCACGTACTGCCTTGGAATCACATGTAGAACTTCTTTATCTAAGGGTAGGTTTATTACCTTTGCTGCAGATACAGCCCTTTCCACATCTGCTACAGATATTTCCCCATCCTTATTGCCCACTGCTACAACACCCTTGTTGTTAACGGAATAAATGTGGGCTCCAGTTACTCCTACATAAGCTGACACAATCTTTTGTCCGCTCATTCTTTCCGCCGACTGAACAGCCTGGAGTATTGAGCGTGCAACCCCATCTATGTCCACAATAATACCTTTTCGCAACCCATTTGATGGACATTCGCCTATCCCAGTAATCTTAACCTCGCCTAATTCTGTTATTTCTCCTACCATTGCTGCAACTTTTGTGCTGCCTACATCTAAACCTACAACAATTCTATTCTGGGGCAACCTGTTTGCACCTCCATGGACCAACATCTATCCCAATAAAAAATTTCCACAACATATTATAAATACCTTTTTTTTCAAAAATGTTTTTTTATTTTTTTATAATTATCCGTCGAACTATAGCCAGGTTTTCAAAGAGACGAACACCAAAGGCAAAAACTGCAGCTAAGTAGAGTTCAACACCAATCTGTTCACCAATATATGCCAGGACCCCTGCAAAAAAAGTATTAGCAATAAATCCCGATACAAAAATTGCGTTATCGTACTTGCCCTCTAAATTTGCTCTAATTCCTCCAATAACCGAGTCAAATGCAGCTAACAGGGCGACAGACATATATTTTGCAAACCCAACAGGCACAGCAAAGGGCAGCTGCAATCCTAATATTATTCCTATTAACAGGCCAATTAAAGGTAACCACATTGTAAACATCCTTTACTTATATTTAATTACTGGCAGACCTGCAAAGCTTATATCAATATACTCCAACAAAGAAAGATTTCCTTCCTCCCTCTGTTTTAAGTATAGCTTTTCAAATACTGCTAGTTTTTCATGAATATTTTTTGAGTCTCCAATTTTAACCATAATACCCTCATTGGTATATAACCAGATGTCATTTTCTCCTGATGAAACATTTATTTCATTAAAATAAATGCTGTTTTCATCCCATATTTGCTCAGAAAGCTCAAGGGCTGCCTTTAAAGCCTTGTTATCTATTTTTTGACCATACGGTAGATTTTCTTCTAAGACTAGTCCAGTTATTAAAGGGAGATTAGAAAACTCCCTTATTGATTCCACATCCTGTATATAAAATCCTTTGATATCTACTAAAATAAATTTTTCCTGCGCAACAACGAGTGAGGCCGGCTCTCTCTCTTTTATGTAAATATATAGGGTACCTGGTAGTCGCTTTTCTACCTTAACCTCTTGTATCATGGGCAGAACTCTTAATCTATCTTCTATATGCTTTTCGTCTATATAAAATAGATTATTACCTATTGGCACATTAGCATTTTCCAGAATATACTCCTTATCCAGCCATTCATTGCCTGCAATAATTGCTTCTTTACAATTAAAAAAACTTGATTGTATAAACAGGAATAAAAATAAGGCCAGCAAAAGCACTATAACTGTAGTTTGCATAAATCGCGACTTTTTAGTATGTATTATCCTGTAAGCTTTTGGGGGCATTTTTTTGCCTCCTTTAATGCAGATTGACATAACCATATTATTACCATTATATCAGACAACTATGGCTAGTCCAATATGGCACTAAAAAAAGCAGCCGCTTAGCTGCTAAGAGAGTTGTTTACTCTAATAATTTTGGCCCCCAGGTTATTATACTTTCTTTCAAAATCCTCATATCCCCTATCGAGATAATGTATGTTCTCTATAACTGTAGCTTCTTCTGATACAAGACCAGCTAGGACTAGAGCACTTGCAGCTCTTAAATCTGTAGCTGCCACGAAGGCTCCTGTTAGTTTTTTAACTCCCTTAACAATTGCAATTCTACCTTCTACCTTTATTTCTGCACCAAGCCTTCTCAGTTCGTCAACGTGTTTGAATCTATTTTCAAAAATATTTTCTACAATTACTGAGGTCCCCTGAGCAAATGTTAACAGCACCATCATCTGAGGCTGTAAGTCTGTGGGAAAGCCTGGATATGGCAAGGTCTTAATATCCAAGGGTCTTATATGGGTGGTTCCCTGTACTCGAACCTGGTAGTCTCCTTCGTCAATTTGGCAGCCTGCGTCCTTTAGCTTGCTGGTAAGGGGAACCAGGTGATCAGTTATAACATTTTCCACTACAATGTCTCCCCCTGTAACTGCTGCAGCAATCATATGGGTACCTGCTTCAATTCTATCAGGAATAAGATAGTGCTCCACTGTGCCCAGCTTCTTAACACCGGTAATCTTGATGGTATCTGTTCCCGAGCCTCTTATCCTGGCACCCATAGAGTTCAAAAAGTTTTGCAAATCAACTATTTCAGGCTCCCTTGCTGCATTTTTAATAACTGTATCACCCGGTATCAAGCAGGCAGCCATTACCAGATTTTGAGTGGCACCAACACTTGGAAAATCCAGGTAAATTATTCCGCCCTGTAAATTAGCACCATTAGCTTCTATATAACCATGCCTTTCAACAACAACTGCATTTAATTTTTCAAATCCTTTAAGATGCAAATCTATTGGTCTAGAACCAATATTGCATCCTCCAGGGTATGCCACCTTAATAGAACCAAACTTGCCCAACATTGGTCCCATAAATAGACTTGATGCACGGATTTTTCGCACAATGCTTTCAGAAAACTCTTGTGGTTGAACATTAGAGGAATCTATTGTATAAACATTTCCCTCCTTCTTAACTTTTGCACCTAATATCTCCAGCATTTTAGTCATTTCCATTACATCTGATATAGACGGCACATCATGGATAACTACTTCCCTGTTGGACAGAATACTTGCAGCCATTATTGGAAGAACGGCGTTTTTGGAACCACTAACTCTTATCTTTCCAGATAGCTTTTTGCCTCCCACTACAACAAATTTATCTGTTTTCAATAAATCCACCCCCTGTCACTCTATCCTAATATACTGACCTCCGGCTCCAGGTGAATTCCGTAAAAGCTTTCAACGCAATGGATTGTTCTCTCCATTAGATTAAGTATATCCTCCGCTGTTGCATTCCCAGTATTTACTATGAAGTTTGCATGTTTATCAGAAATTTGTGCTCCTCCTATTGAAAATCCCTTTAAGCCAACTGATTCAATTAAATATCCAGCTGCATAGCCCTCTGGATTCTTAAACACGCTCCCTGCATTTGGCAGTCTTAATGGCTGCTTCTCAAGTCTGCTCTTTTGATGAAGATTCATGAGGTTTTTTATTTTAATCGGATCACCTTTAGCCAGTTCAAGACTACCGCCAACTATCACCTGAGCACCTCTTTGGAAACTGCTTTCACGATACTTAAAAACCATATCTCCTTTAGACAAGTTTTTAACTTCCCCTTCCATATCAACTACCTTTACTTCTTTAATCACCTCTCCAATAGATTTTCCCCAGGCCCCGGCATTCATTAAAATTGCACCTCCAAGGGATGCAGGAATCCCAACGGAAAACTCTAGCCCCGTAAGGTTATTTTGTAATGCATGCTTTGCCAGATAAGGCATGGTAACTCCAGCTTCAGCAAAAATACATGTTCCCTTAACCTCTACCTTTTCCAGCTTGGATGTGTTTATTACTATTCCCTTTATGCCCTTATCCTTAACCAATACGTTAGAGCCATTACCCAATACAACAATTGGAATGTTATGAGCCTTTGCAGTTTTAATTACCCAGGCAACCTTTTCAACTGTACTTGGAAATACTAGATATTCAGCTGGGCCACCAACCCTCCATGTAGTCCACCTACTCAATGGCTCATTGAAACGCAGTTCATCATCTGTAAGAATTTCCCTTAGCTGTCGAGAAATTATATCTTGTTTCATGTCTGCTACTCCCCCAAAACGTGAATAAGCTCCTTGCCCTTTTTCCATATATCCCCGGCACCTAATGTTAGAATTAAGTCACCAGCTTTGGTAGTCTTATGCAGAAAATCAATTAAGTCATCATATCCTTTATAGACTATTTTTTTATCAGGAAATCTCCTTTTTGCCTCCTGAAAGATTAATTCCCCACTAATACCTGGAATAGCCTTTTCTCCTGCCGCATATATATCAGTTATGACAACAAAATCTGCATCAGAAAATGAATTGCCAAATTCATGATAAAGCTGTTTTGTCCTGGAATAACGGTGAGGTTGAAATACAGCTACAACCCTTCCCTTATGTGCCTGCCGAGCTGCCTCTAAAGTAGCTCTAATCTCAGTAGGATGGTGAGCATAATCGTCTACCACTTTGACATTCTTCTCATGGCCTAATAGCTGAAAACGTCTTTCAACTCCTTTGAATTTTTTCAAAGCGGTTATTGCTTCATGGAAGCCAACACCAGCCTCCATGGCCACCCCTAGGGCTCCCAATGCGTTTATTATATTATGTTTACCAGTAATAGTAAGTTCCAATTTGCCAAGAAACTTATTCTGATAATATATATCTGATGAGCTGCCAGCAGCATTAAATAATAAATTCTTGGCAACAAAATCACTACTATCCTGTAAGCCATAGTATTTTAGCTTTCTATTTTGGGGTGCTTTAAGCTTCCTCGCAATTTCATCATCAATACCTATAAAAGCTGTGCCTCCTGGCGGTATCTGATTAATATATTGTTGAAAAGCATTTATAATACTCTCCATAGAACCATAATAATCTAAATGATCATCCTCAATGTTAGTTACCATTGCAATCTCGGGGAAAAGTTCTAGAAACGAGCCGTCACTCTCATCTGCTTCCGCTACAAGATATTCTCCCTTTCCCAGCTTTGCATTGGAGCAAAGGTTACACAATTCTCCACCCACTACTATAGTAGGATCATGCCCTGCATCTTCTAGTATAAGGGCAATCATGGAACTAGTTGTTGTTTTTCCGTGGGCTCCAGCTACAGCAATGCCCTTTTGAAGCTTCATGAGTTCCCCTAGAAGGGCACCTCTTTTTATAATCCTTATACCCATAGCCCTTGCCCTACTGATTTCCGGATTGGATACTGGTATAGCTGAAGAAATCACAACTAAATCACAAGATTCGGGCACATTATCTTCATGGTGGCCTATTTTTACTTGAGCTCCCATTTGGATAAGGCGCTCCACATACTTCGAGTCAGATAAATCAGACCCACTAACCTTAACTCCCTTTTGGATTAATATTTTTGCCAGGCCACTCATACCGGCTCCACCAATGCCAATGAAATGTACACTATTTATTCCATTCAAAATCATCACTCCCTTTTCCCACCAAGCAAAGTAACATAACTCACACCTCATACTATGCAAGTAATAATCTTTTTGTTACAAACAAAAAAATCCTAGGCTTGTCTATTAAAAATAAAAATATAAATCTATTTTATCACTTCCATAAACGCATTAATTATTTGATTTAGTGCATCAGGCTTGCCTAAGTCTCTAGAGGCTTTTTTCATGGACGCTAATTTCTTGCTATCCCCCAAGAGAGTATAAAGCTCTCTAAAAAGTTTTTCTCCAGTTAAATCAGTATCTTTAATAATAACTGCAGCTCCATTTTTCACAAGTGACCTGGCATTATGCTCCTGATGATTTTCAGTAGCATATGGATATGGAACAAGAATTGCCGGTATACCCAGGGCAGTTATTTCAGCTATAAAAGTGGCTCCTGCCCTGCCAATTACCAGGTCAGCCGCACCTAGGGCATCTTCCATATTATACATATATGGCTTAATGGTAATATTACCCATAACATCAGTGTTTATTCCTTGTTTTTTAAGTATCTCTATGATATTCTCATATCCCATTTCCCCAGTTATGAATATAAACTGAGCCTCGGCCATTTTTATCATTTTAGGTATAGCCTGGATTATTGCATTGTTTATACTCTGGGCACCTCTACTTCCTCCTGTTATTAAAACAGTTTTCTTTTTTGTGTCAAGTCCCAACCTTTCGTAACACGACTGTTTGCAGGCATTTAAAATTTCGGAACGAATAGGCAGCCCAGTTACCCTAAGCTTGGATTTATCTTTAAAATACTTTTTGCTATCCTCAAATGTTAAACAAATTCTTTTGGCTTTTGATGCTAGAAGTTTGTTTGTAATACCAGGATATGAGTTTTGTTCATGAATTAAAAGAGGCACCCCCATTTGAGAGCCCACCCATCCTACTGGTCCAGCTACATATCCCCCAGTTGAGACTATTGCATTAGGTTTAAAGGCCGATATAATCTTAAAGGATTGCCCCAGCCCTCTCATGAGTTTGATGCCGCTTTTCAGAGATTGCAAATTTAACCTTCGGGGTAATCCTTCAACTGTAATAAACTGATAATTAAACTCTGTTTTTGGAACAATATTTGCCTCTAAACCTTTTTTGGTACCCACATATAAAATATGGCAGTCTTTGTAAACCTCTTGCAGTCCCTTTGCTATGGCAAGGGCAGGGTATATATGACCACCTGTCCCACCACCAGTTACAATTATTTTCATTGCAAGACACCACCTAAGTACTTTTTGTATACCTGGATATACCCAGCAGTACTCCAACTCCTGCCAGGGTAAATACAAGACTTGAACCTCCATAGCTAATAAATGGCAGGGTTATACCAGTAACAGGCAAAGATCCAGTTACAACACCTATATTCATTAATGCCTGGAAGGATATCATTATTGTAACACCAGCTGCCACAAGACTAGTAAAGTAATCTGGTGCTGTAACTGCTATTTTAAAGCCTCTCCAGACAAATATTACAAATAGTATTAGAATAAACGCTGCACCAATAAAACCTAACTCCTCGCCAAGAATTGCATATATAAAATCTGTATGCCGTTCAGGAATATAGAGAAGCTTTTGCCTGCCATTGCCCAGACCCATTCCAAAAAGTCCCCCTGATCCAAGTGCCAAGAGGGACTGGATAGTCTGAAAGCCAGCACCAATGGGGTCTTCATAGGGATTAATGAACGCCATGATTCTTCTCAGTCTATATGGTTCTGCAATAATTGCAGCCACAACAGCTAAAAGGCCACCAACAGCAAGCAGTCCCAAGTGCAGTATTTTAGCCCCTGCAACTGCCAGCAGCAAATAGACTGTTCCAGCTACTGCAACTGCTGTACCAAGATCAGGCTGGGCCAAAATCAGGGCACATACAATACCCAATATAACCAGTTGGGGCAGTAATCCCTTTCCAAAGTACTTCAAATACTTTTGGTTAAGACTAAGGCTTTTAGCTACAAAAATTACCATGGCCAGTTTTACAATTTCTGAAGGCTGGAATACTATGCCTCCAAAGCCAATCCATCTGCCAGCACCACCACTTACCTTTCCTATTAGAAGGGTAAGCACTAACAATCCCAAAGTAATCAGTAAAATAGGAGCTGCAAATCTATAAAGAACCCTATAGTGAATATTCATGGCAAATACAAGAGCAATAAAACCAATGAATGCATTAATAAGCTGCCTTTTCAAATAAAAATACTGGTCCCCATGACTTAGTAAGGTTGAGTATGCGCTGGAGCTAAAAACCATTATGATTCCTATACTTAATAAAATAAGAGTAACAAAAAAAATGATAAAGTCGGGGGCGTGCCTGTTTTTATCTAACATCCATCTCTCACCCCATTGTCTTTTTGACTAAGTTTCGGAAGTGGTCTCCTCGTTCTTCATAATTCTTATACATATCCCAGCTGGCACAGGCAGGAGATAAAAGCACTACTCCTCCCTTAGAGGCTATATTTTTACTTAATTCCACAGCCTCCTGCAAATCCTTTACCTTATGGCAATCATTAATGCCAGTTTTTAACACGGCGTCTCTTATAGCTTCAGCAGTTTCTCCAAAAACAACTACCTTAACCTTAAGCCTGGTTAAAGTCTGAGCAAGTTCCTGAAATGAGCTTCCCTTATCCATTCCTCCAGCAATTAATACTATATCCCTGTCCATGTATGCTTCTAAAGCCTTAATTGTAGCCTCAGGATTTGTACCCTTGGAGTCATTAATGTATAAAACGCCATTTACCTCACCTACAGGCTCCAGCCTGTGGGGAACACCTGGAAAAGTTTTCAAACTATTGTACAGACCGTTTCTATCCAACCCTAAAGCCAAGGCAACACCAACTGCAGCCATTGAGTTTTCTAGGTTATGGGACCCTTTAATTCTAACCTGCTCCCACTCAATTATTTTTTCCGTCCTGGCCTTCCATTTAGCAATTATAATACCATCCTCTAAAAAAACACCTTGTTCTAATTTATGTTTTTTACTAAAAAATATTACCTTGCTTTTTATCTTTGATGAGAACCCTCTGCTTATACTATCATCATAGTTTAGTACTGCATAATCATGGCTGGTTTGGTTGCTGAATATGTTTCCCTTGGCAGCTATATAGTTCTCCATTGTTTTATGCCTATCCAAATGATCAGGTGTTATATTCAAAAGTACTGCAACCTTAGGGTGAAAGCTATGGATGGTCTCCAATTGGAAACTGCTAACCTCCACCACCAAGTATGTACTCCTATCTGCAGTAACTGCTTCTTTAACTAAAGGAATGCCAATATTGCCTGCCACCTTAACCTTATTGCCGGTTTTTTCTAAAATATCTCCAATGAGTGCTGTTGTAGTGGTTTTGCCATTTGTTCCTGTAACTGCTATAATAGGGGACTTTGTCATTGTATAGGCCAATTCAAGCTCACTCCATACAGGCAAGCCATGCTTATAGGCTTTGACAAGTGGGGAAGCTGATAGGGGAACACCCGGACTTGTCACAACCAGGTCGAACCTATCCTTGGATATTTCAGGTTCACGTCCTTCCAGGTAAAAATCAATATTTAAACCGGAAAGGGTTTTTAATTCCTCCAAGAGATTTTCCCTGGATTTCTGATCATATATGGTAACTAAAGCTCCTTGTTCTGCCAAAACTTTAGCAGCAGCTATCCCACTTCTAGCCATGCCAATTATTAGTATTTTTTTACTCCCTAAATCCATTCCCATTACCCCTTATAAATACTTGAGTAGTGCAACACCTAAAAAAGCAAATACTATAGATATTAAGTAAAAGATTAGTACTATTTTCCTTTCACCCCACCCCTTCAACTCATAATGATGGTGTAAGGGACTCATTAAAAACAATCTTTTACCAGTAGTTTTAAAGGAAATAACTTGTAGTATTACTGTAAAGGTCTCTACTACAAATATTCCTCCAATTACTGCCAGCAGGATCTCCGTTCTAGTCAATACTGCCAAAGTAGCGATTGCAGCTCCAATAGCTAAAGACCCAGTATCACCCATGAAAACCCTGGCAGGATAAGCGTTAAATACTAAAAACCCAATACATCCACCTGCTAAAGCAGCAGAAAAGATGGCGGTATGGTGATTATCTAGTATTATACTAACCATTAAAAAGCCCAGTGCTGCCACTGCTGATGTTCCCGCAGCAAGACCATCCAAACCATCTGTAAGATTTACTGCATTTGTTGTCCCCACCACTACAAAGGTTACAAAGGGCAGGTATAGCCACCCTAAATATAACTCTCCTACAAAGGGTATCCAAACATTGGTTCCTCTATCTAAAAATACAACGGCAATAAAGGCCAGAATTAGACTTAATAGGATCTGCCCAGCCAGCTTCCACCTTGCCTTTAGGCCTAAGGATCTTCTTAAGACTACTTTTAAATAATCATCTGTAAACCCTATTATTCCAAAGCCCAGGGTCATAAGAATTAATAAACCTGTACTAAGATTTGGAGGGGAAATGAAAAGACTTGCAATAATTATAGGGATTAGAAAAATCAGACCACCCATGGTTGGGGTGCCAGCCTTTCCAAAATGCCTTTTCGGCCCATCAGAACGAATTGTTTGACCAATTTTTAGACTACGTAAAATAGGTATGATTAGTGGGCCTAAAATAACTGTACTGATGGCAGCCACACCAAAAGTTACGAGATAGACCATGCTTTATGCTTCCCCCTATATAAGTTGTTTAACTATTTCCTCGATTTTTGCAGCTCTAGATCCCTTAAACAAAACAGTATCTCCCTGGGCAATGCTTTTTTTAAGAAATTCTGCTGCTTCATGGTTATCTGCAAAACTATATATTCTGTCCTCAGTCATGCCGCTATCCAGGGCACCTTGGGCAATGAACTTTCCAAGCTTTCCTATTGTAATTAGCAGGTCAACCCCATTATGACAAACATGCTTGCCTACTGCTAAGTGACCCTCTTTCTCATATTCTCCTAGTTCATACATATCGCCTAAAACAGCTACCCTTCTGGCCCCTTTTGCTGCAGATAAAATATCAATACTTGCTTTCATGGATATTGGATTTGCATTGTATGTATCATTTACCAGGATAACACCATTATCAAGGGTGATTTTCTCCAGCCTCTTTTCAGAAATAACTGCGGTTTTTAGTCCTTGTGAAATAGACTCTAAATCAAATCCTAGTTCATAGGCAACACCCACAGCAGCCAGGGAATTTAATATATTGTGTTTTCCGGGTAATTGAAGCTCCATGTCCTTGGTTTGACCGTTAATTATTAACTTAAACTTAGATTTATAAAAATTCATTTCAATAGCCTGAGCTTGATACCTGCAGCTATTGTTAAACCCGTAAAAATTAACCTCTGCTTCTGTCCAATCCTTCATCTTTATACACCAGGGGTCCTCTCCATTTAGGAATACCTTGCCTGATTTGCCTATATTTCTAACGAGTTCTCCCTTTGCAGATGCAATATTATCTATTGTTTTTAAGAGTTCAATATGTACAGGAGCCACATTTGTAACCACACCAATTGTTGGTCTAGCAATACCTGCCAGCTCATTTATTTGACCAAGGCCCCTCATACCCATTTCTACAACTACCGCCTGGGTAGCACTATTTATTTCAAGAAGGGTAAGAGGAAGTCCTATTTCATTGTTGAAACTTCCCTGGCTTTTAACAATATTTAGTTTTTGATGGAGAACAGCTGCTATTATATCCTTTGTACTAGTCTTGCCATTGCTTCCTGTTATAGCAATTACTGGAATATTATATTTACTTCTATGATAATGTGCCAGGTCCTGCAGGGCTTTTAAAGTGTCATCTACAAGAATAACTGGCATTGTAAGATTTGGCTTAAATTCCTGCCAGTAGCTTTTTTGTGCAAAAACTGCACAAGCGCCTCTTTCCTGTGCAGAAGCTAGAAAATCATGTCCATTAAATCTTTCTCCAATAAGGGGAATAAATAAATCTCCTTCACTAATGGTTCTGGTATCTGTTGAAACCTTTTTTATATCTATTGCCGCCTTAGTTTCATTGATTAGCTCTCCAAAAACAATCTTAGCTATTTCCTGCACCTTCATATTTACACCAACTTGTTTAAGAATTCTCTAGCTATTTCTCTATCGTCAAAGGGATAGGTTTTGCCTTTGATCTCCTGGTAGGTTTCATGTCCCTTGCCTGCAATGAGAACAAGATCTTCCCTCCGAGCCATTTGAATTGCTCTGCCTATAGCTTCTCTTCTATCAACTACAACCTCATAGGGAGCAGATAGCTTATCAAGTCCTGGCAGTATATCTCTAATAATTGCCTCTGGTTCCTCACTCCTTGGATTATCCGAGGTAACAATGCTATAATCACTATATCTAGCTACAGCTTCACCCATCAATGGCCTTTTTGTACGATCCCTATCTCCACCACACCCAAATACTGTTATTACTCGACCTTTTACAAATTTTTTGGCTGAAGTCAATACATTTTCCAAACTGTCAGGTGTATGAGCATAATCTACTATAACTGTAAAGTTTTGGTTAAGATCAACCTTTTCAAAACGCCCAGGGACTCCATTTACAGCCTCTAACCTTTCTTTAACAACTTCTGGAGCAACACCCTCCTGGTAACCAACCACAAATGCCGCTAATGAATTATAAACATTAAATAATCCTGTTATTTTTAAACTCATTTCAATACATCCATCAGGGTACTCTAACTTATAAGATACACCCTGGCCTCCAACATCAATGTTTTTTGCAGTAAAGTCACAATCTCCACCTGTACCATATGTGTAAACAGGCACTTGAGATCTGCTTTTAAAATACTCGTAGTATTGGTCGTCCCTATTAATAACTGCATACTGGGGTCTATCCTTTTTATCCCTTCCCAGCATTTCAAAAAGCTGTCCCTTTGCTTCTTTATAAGCATTTAAATCTTTATGAAAATCCATATGATCCTGTGACAAATTTGTATATACCCCTACATCAAAGGAGCTTTCCTTTACCCTCTTTAGATCTAAAGCATGAGATGATACCTCCATAACTCCATATGAAACATTTTCTTTTAGCATTTCATGAAACATCTGCTGCAGGTCCACTGCCTCAGGTGTTGTTCTATTAGCTGGAAGACTTTTATCACCAATCATATTACCAATGGTACCAATTAAGCCCACCTTGTGTTCCTTTTCAAGAATGTACTTGATTAAATACGTTGTGGTTGTCTTGCCGTTTGTACCTGTAACACCAATTAAGCCTAATTTTTTTGATGGATAATCATAAAAGTGGGCTGCCAGTGCTGCCATGGCATCCCTTGTATCCTTAACCTTTATTTGAGGTACATCCAACCCATCAAGATATCTTTCCACTAACAGAACTGATGCTCCCTGCCCAATGGCTTTGGCAGCATATAAATGCCCATCGGTTTTAAATCCAGGAACACAAATAAATAAGTCTCCAGGCATTACATATCTAGAATCATATTTTATACCTTTTATAGCTATTTGGTCTATAGGGCGAGATACTTCATATGAGTGTAAAGGTGTTAAAATATCCTGCAATTTCACCAAATCAACTCCTTACTACATCTTATTACTAAATTAACCTAAATATAAAAATTTTAACCCATCATTCTTTGAAAATAACCTTTACTTCCATGCCTGGCTCAAGCACGGAATTTGGTTTTGGATTCTGATCCACTGCCCAGCCGCTACCTTCTGGTATAATCTTTAGACCCATGGCTTCCAATAAACTTGCTGCTTGATAAATTCTATATCCGGACAAATCGGGAACCTTAATTGTGTCGGCAGTTTCTCCTTCCTCTAAATGGATAATAACTTTAGTACCAGGTTTCACCTTGGCCAATGGTGTAGGGTTTTGATCCTTTACTACTGTTCCACTTCCTCTAAAATCTACAATTAACCCAAGACTTCTTAAAGCATGTTCTGCTTTATCTATACTCAAACCAGTTAAATCAGGTACAGATACCGGCTGTAAATCACGCTGCTTTTTTTCATCGGGGTTATATTGTGGTGCAACACCTAGATAATGCAAGCTGTCCTCAACTACCCTTTTAAAAATTGGAGCTGCAACAGTACCGCCATAATAAGGATAACCCTGGGGTTCATCAACTATAACTAGTGCAACTAATCTAGGATCATCCACTGGGGCTACACCAAGAAAAGATGCAACATACCTTCCCTGCATATAACCACCAACCCCAGCCTTTTGAGCAGTACCTGTTTTTCCTCCTACTCTGTAGCCCTCTATATAAGCATTTCTACCTGTTCCTTCACTAACTACCTCTTCCAGTATATGCAGGGTCTCCTGGGCTGTTTTCTTAGAGATTATTTGCTTAATTGCCTCTGGTTCAACCTTTTTAACAAGGCTTCCATCCTTATCAATTATTTCTCGAACAAGATGAGGTTTTAATAAGACTCCATCATTTGCAATGGCAGACATTGCAGATGCCAATTGAATAGGGGTAACTGCAATCCCCTGCCCAATAGATATTGTGGCAATGTTGACAGGTTTAAGGTTCTTTTCTTGTATCATTATACCTCTTGCTTCACCTGGTAGATCAAGGCCAGTTGCACTTCCAAATCCAAAATCTCTAATATAGCTGTAGAAAATACCTTTTTGCTTATCCTCCAGCCTGAGACCCAGCTTAATAAAAACCGGGTTGCAGGAGTTTTGTACACCTACCGAGAAGGTCTGAGTTCCATGGGGGTTGTGGGAACGCCAGCATTTTATTGTTTCACTACCCACCTTTACCGAACCGGTACATGTAAATGTTTCATTTTGGCCAACTAGGCCCTCCTCTAAGACCGCAGCAGTGGTAATAACCTTAAAGGTGGAACCTGGTTCATAACTGTTTGAGACAGCAATATTTCTCCAATTTTCTTGGGGATATTTATTAAAAAAGTTAGGATCATAGGTGGGTCTGCTTGCTAACGCTAGAATTTCTCCGGATTGAGGGTCCATTACCACTATGGTGGCACTCTTTGGATTTGTAGGGCTATTCATTAAAAGGTCTAATTCTCTTTCTGCAATAAATTGTATAGTCTCGTCAATTGTGAGAACCAGGTTATGTCCATCTACTGGTGGTTTATAATTATGCATGGCATGGGGAATCTCTCTGCCAGCTGCATCAAATTCAATAACAATGGCACCTCTTTTTCCCTTTAATTCCTCATCATATACAACTTCAATTCCTTCCAAACCTTGATTATCTATACCTGCAAAGCCCAAAACATGGGCGGCCAAATGATCGTTTGGGTAAAACCTTTGGCTCTCCTCTGCAACATTAATACCAGGCAGATCTAGCTCGCGTACAGCAGCAGCTTTGTCAAAATCTACTTTACGAACAATATACTCAAACCACGAACCTTTTTTAGTGATGCGGTTATAAATGCTTTCATAGGGTATGTCTAAGATTTTTGAAAGCTCCCCAGCAATTTCTTCAGCCATACCACTTCTGTTAACCTGAGGCGGAATAGCATAAATATAATCTGAACTTACACTAATGGCCAGTTCCCTCATGTTTCTGTCATAGATGGTCCCCCTTTTAGGCTCCACGGGAACCTCCCGCATGCGATTATCCAGAGCTTGAAGCTGCAGCTCGTCACCCTTGACAAATTGAATCCAGACAAGTCTTAAGCTTAAAAAAAAGAAAGCTGCAAAGAATAGTAAAAATACCTTTGCAATCCTTTTTTTCATAACTACATTTCCTGTCATTAACTTTTCCCCTTTTCGTTGTATACTAGTGTTTACCAGTAACAGCCCAGCCACTAAAAACATTTGCAATTGCAGTCATCAGGGAAACAGAAGAGTTATTATCTTCCATATTCATGCCTCTATTTTCAGAAGGTTTATGTAACGCCAATAGAGCATCTGCCGTGGAAATTTCTTCAACAGTAACCATTTTTAAATTCTCAAATTGCGGTTTCTCCATTCCCAATTCTGTTATTGCAATTGTCTCAATATTTTCAAGGGCAAGTAATCTTGTCTTTTCTAATTGTAACCGTTCGTTATTTATTTGCAAAGAATTTAATTCCCTTTTAATTGTATTTAATTCTTGACCCTTGGCACTAACGTGGGCGGCTAAAGACGTAAGTGCAAGCCCCATGATAAAAGATATTAACGTTAAGGAACACATTACAAGTTTTACTTTTGTAGAACTTTTAATGAGTTTAGCTTTTTTGTGTTCTTTATTTTCTCTGTTTACCTCTAAAGTCTCAACGGTAGTATATTCCCTTATCTTCGGAGCTACTATCAAACTATTCAACCTCCCCTGTTTTTATGCCTGGTTACAGCTTTTCAGCTATTCTTAATCTGGCACTTTTTGCCCTGGAGTTCTCTCTCAGATCTTTTTCTGAAGCAGTTATAGACTTCTTATTGACAATTTTAACCTTTGGCTTCTTATTACAAATGCATACCGGCAGCTTTGGCGGACAAACACATGTTGATGCTAAACCCTTGAAGGTGTTTTTAACAATACGGTCCTCCAGGGAGTGAAAGGAAATTATTGCTAATCTGCCCCCTGGATGCAATATATCCACAAAGTCCTTTATTGCTTCTTCAAGGTCTTCTAACTCCTTATTCGTAGCAATTCTTAATGCTTGAAATGTTCTTTTAGCCAAATGTGAATTTACCTCTCTAGCTTTTCTGGGTATGGCCTTTTCAATAATGGATACTAATTGCTGTGTAGTTGCAATCTCTCTTTCCTCTCTATACTTCGCAATAAAGTCTGCGATCCTTGCAGCCCAACGCTCTTCACCATACTCTTTAATTATCCTTGCCAGTTCCTCCCTGCTTGCATTGTTCACAAGTTCTCTGGCAGTAGTTACATCCTGTGTATTCATTCGCATATCAAGAGGACCATCCTGCATATAAGAAAATCCTCTCAATCTGTTATCAATCTGGAAGGAGGAAACCCCAAGGTCAATTAAGGCCCCGTGAACTTTAGTCCATCCCTTCATATAGAAAATCTTTTTGATATTTTTAAAGTCGTCATGGACAAAAGTGACCCGATCCCCATATTCCTGTAGTCGTTTCTCAGCTGCAGCAAGTGCTTCCATATCTCTATCAATACCCATTAGCCTTCCCTCTGGTGAGGATTTTTTTAACATGTAATAACTGTGTCCTCCGCCGCCTACAGTACCATCAACTAGGTCCCAACCAGCCTGAATTTCCAATCCTTCAACAACTTCATTTAACAAAACTGGCTGATGATAAAATTCCAATTTTTGTTCCTCCTAAATATTTATATCAATATCTTGAAGTTTTTCAGCAATTCCTTCATAATCCATTTCTTCATTCTGACTGTAGCTTTCCCAAACTTCTTTGGACCAAATCTCTATTCGTGAAGAAACACCTATTATTACAACATCCTTATCGAGCTTTGCATATTCCCTCAAATTAGATGGCAGAAGTATTCTGCCTTGCTTGTCAAGCTCACATTCATTAGCACCAGAAAAGAAAAATCTGACAAAGGCCCTTGCATCGGCCTTAGTAAATGGTAGATTTTTTAACTTTTTTTCTATAACAAGCCATTCCTCCATGGGATAAACAAACAGACAATTATCCAAACCCTTTGTGATAACAAAGTTTTGGCCCAATCCATCACGAAATTTAGAAGGAACTATTAACCTGCCCTTTGGGTCAAGGGAATGTTGATATTCTCCCATGAACATGCTTGCTCACCCCACTTTGTGGGTAAATCGCCCCACATACTACCACTTTCAACCACCTATTCGCTCTTTATACTTAAAAATCCTTCTTTTTATAAATTCATTATTTGCTTTTTTTCAAAATTAGGACTTTGGTCTCAGATAAAAAAAAAGGAAACCAGTAATTTGGTCTCCTCAACTTATACTTTCTGATTGTGTAAAACAAAACTTGGCTTGCGCCAGTAATTCTAGCATTTTTAATGCGTAGAAATACCAGTCCTGTGGGCGCCAAGTCTTTTTAAATATTTTAAAGAGCTTAAAATTTAGTTTCTTTCTGTATCATAATAAAAATCTACTGCGTTAAATTTTAATAAGTCTGTATTGACAATGCCCTTTCTTTGGATATATTTGCTTCCTATACCTCCAACAGGTGTAAATTGATTATATCTTTTTAAAGCTTTATTCCTAATCATAATAAAACACCTCCTAGTTTAGTATCTCATTTGGAGGTGTAAATTATTTTCAGTTTATCTTTTTTTGTAGATAAAATATACTATGGCTAATGCGCCAATCAACACTACAGCCATGGGAATACCCATGAGTTCCACTACTGTATAAAATCCCATTGATGCAAGGGTTACCAGTATACCAGCAATAATCATACCCAAGGTAATAGCTGGTAAGGCCATTTTAAAGGGTATTCCAAAAAGAAAAGCTGCTATGCTGCCTGACCAGATGCCAGTTAGAGGCAATGGTACCGAAACTATTAGCATTAATCCTAAAGCCTCGTACTTTTGCAGCTTGGCACTCTTGGCCCGAGTTCTTGAAAGCACCCACTGGACCAATCTTTTTGAATGGTCATATTTATTTAATGTGTTAATCACAAGGGGCAGCCATAGAAGCAGTGGTATAACAGGAATAAAGTTGCCCAAAAGAGCATAAAACAATGCAGTCATAGGCTCCATTCCAAGAGCTATAGCTATGGGTATTGTAGCCCTAAGTTCGGTTACTGGTACTGCTGACAGAATCATTACCTGGGCCTCTATGGGTAAGTCTTTTAATATATCCAGCATTTTTTGTCCCATTTCATTTCACCTTTATTAAACCTAAGCTTTTATACCTTCACTATAGATTTCCACATACAGGGCAGTTTATATTTCTCTCCACTTTAAACTCATTAAAGGTAAGTTCCAGTCCATCAAATACAAGAAGTCTATTAGCAAGGGTGTTACCCAATCCAAGAATAAGCTTTATGACTTCCATTGCTTGAATGGTACCTAGAATTCCTGGCAGGCAGCCTACTAAACCTATTTCTCCCTTATTCTCATTAGGGATTGAGGGGAAAATACATCTGTAGCATGGAGATTTGCCAGGTATAATGGTAGTAGCTAAACCTTCCCATCCTGATACACCAGCCTCAACCAGGGGCTTCTTTAATGCCACACAGGCTTCATTAACAAGATACCTGGAAGATAAATTATCCAAAGCAGTTACAATTATATCATACTCTGAAATCAAAGGATTACTGTTTTTTTCTGTCATTCTAAAGGGGTATTCAACTAGCCTGGTCTGAGGATTAAGCTTTTCAAGAGTCCCTTTGGCAGAGTGAGCTTTGTTTATGCCTAGTCTATCTGTATTATGGAGTATCTGTCTCTGCAGATTGGACAAGTCTACATTGTCTGAATCTACAATGCCAAGGGTTCCTACACCCATGGCTGTTAAATAGTAAAGAACCGGTGATCCAAGGCCACCTGCACCAACAACAAGTACTCTAGCTGCCTTGAGTTTTAATTGGCCTTTTTCTCCTATTTCAGGCATAATTAATTGTCTTCTGTATCTAAGCCTCTCATCATCATTAAACATAATACGGCCTCCTCGCTGCTTTTATTTTAAATTATACTTTATATAATAGAATAATGGTAACCTTTTAGCCACAAGCAAGTGTTTTATAACGCAAGAAACGCACCATGCAGGTGCGTTAATTTGATGTTTTTTCGCTTTCAGCCTCAAGAGCTTCAATCATTTGTTTTGCAAAACCAGCAAATACCTCCAACTGCTCTTTTGCATCATCATTAATGTCTTGTTCAAGTGCCTTTTCAAATTGTGTCAATGCACCTTTAAAGTCTCCCTTGCTATTCATTAAATAAACACCATAGTTTGCAAGGGTATTAACATTTCCTTCATCTAATATAAGGGCCTTTTCGAAGTTTTCTTGGGCCAAGTCATCATGCCCTGCAGTATATGCTACCACTGCAACTTGTGTGATTAAACCAACCTCCTCTGGGTTAAGCTCCAAGAGCTTAAGATAATACCCTAGGGAATTATTCATTTCTTGTTTCTGTTTTTCAGCATCTTCATGTAAATTTGCTAAATGCCAGTGTATTTCAGCTAAGGCACCTAAGGTTTCCTGGTCTTTTGAATCTTTTTCTAGCTTGGCGGAATACTCCTCAAGCAGACCTTCAAAGAAGGATATTTGCTCTTCTCTTGAAAGATTTGGATCAACTGCTGTCGGAGGCTGCTGTCCTCCCAAACCCATTAACGTAACAGACCCAACTAGACCAATAGATAATATAATGACCAGAACAATCATTGGTCCCCTCATTTTCTTTACTTTCCTTAGCTTCCTCATCATATATATCGCCTCCTATAGTCTCCAAGAAAACTACATAATTAAGCTTATTACACAGACCGCCCCATGTCAATATTAAATTAATGGTCCTAAATCTAAATTATTTGCGTACTTATTAACTTTTCCAAATGTTTAAGAGTATTACATGGAAACATCTGTGCGTATTGTTGAAACAGCTTTACCGAAGCATGGCTATCCCACTGCTTTAACGGCATTGGGTTTAGCCATAATACCTTCCTGGCTTTATTGCTTATATTAACTAATTCAGCTGCCGTATCAGTTAATTTAATGGTTTTAGTATCACTTACAATGATCACTACTGTTTTTTGTGTCAGCAAGTGGTTATGATCACATTGAATAGATTTTAGTGCATATTGAATATCAGTACCCTCGCCCCAGATAGGACTTTTTTGAATTAATTTTTCTAGTTTTGTCAAATCCGAGTTTTTTATCTGCTTAACTGACAGCTTCTCAATTTTTTCTGAGAAAATAAAAGTATCAATTTTCTTAACGACCTCTGCCAAATAGTGCATAAACTGAATAATAAAGGTGGAATACCTGATCATGGAACCTGATACATCCACAATAAGCAATATGGAAGGCTTCTGAATTCGCCTTTTGCGGTATCTTAAGTATAATGGTACTCCGCCAAAGCCAATGCTGCTTCTAATTGTCTTGCGAATGTCAATAAGCTTAGCCTTTCTTGATAGGGAATATCGTCTGGATATTTTAGTTGCAAATCTCTTTGCCAGCTTCTTCAATAATCTCTTGGCCTCTTCTAATTCCTGGGCATTTAAATCCTTAAGATCTTTTCCAGGAACGTAGCCCTGCTCTATAAGCTGCATATGAGTGTCATATAAGTATTGATCTAACTCAGGTTCCCCAGTAAAATCAATCTCTAATGGATTAAATTGTGTTTGCTTTCTCCAATACTTTAAATGGCTTTTAACCAGATCCTCAATTACTGGTCTGAACTTTTCCGGGTTCATATGATTCCCATGGGTGCTCTCTTCCAAAAATTTTTTAATTTTTTCCTGCTGCTTTTTAGCAAGGTTGCCATAAAAAACCTTATCCTCCTCAGATAGATTAATGGGAGTTTCATTAAAAATCAAGTCCTCATCAGCTTTTTGTTTGGACTCTTCTTGTATGTTCTTGAAGTTCTGCCATCTATCCGATAGATCATCTAGTTCTTCAATATTTGCAAAAAAGCTCTTAAATGCCATTGTGAGAATTGGAACATCCTGTGCTCTTTTAACCACTGTTGCCTGCATAAGCCACATTAATTCATTTCTGTCGCCAATATTTATATGCTCAAGTGATTGAAAAAAATCCTCCATTTCTGAATAGCTAATTTTAAAACCCATCTTCCGCAACAGTTGTAAAAACTTGTACAAATTTTTTGCAAACATGAAATCACCCTTGTTGTTTGGACGTGTGCAGAACTTTTTGGGAACCAACCTTTTCTTTAAAATTATCTATGTCTTCCTTGTCCTTAAATAAAATATTAAGGGTTTTATCCATTGTATCCTCTGTAATTTCTTCACTATTTAGTAGTTGTAAGGTATTGGCCCAATCCAGCGTCTCAGAAATGGATGGAAGTTTTTTAGCATCAAATTGTTTTCTAATTGCAAAGACTGTACTTGAAACCTGCATTGCTAATTTATCCTTTATTCCGGGAACTTTAGCTTTAATTATTGAATATTCCTTTTCAATTGATGGAAAGTCTATGTGCAGGAAAACACATCTTCTTTTTAACCCATCTGACAGTTCCCTTTCAGCATTGCTGGTAAGAATTACTATGGGCTTATGCCGGGCCTTAATAGTTCCAAGCTCAGGTATTGAAACTTGAAAATCAGATAGCAGTTCAAAAAGAAATGCTTCAAATTCTTCGTCAGTTTTATCTATTTCATCAATTAAAAGTACCTTTTTGGCTGGGCTCGTGATAGCCTTTAAAAGAGGCCTCTCTAATAGAAAATCTTTGGAAAATAAATCCTGATTTAATATACACTCACCTGCATCATTCTTTGATATTTGAATTTGCAGAAGCTGCTTTTGATAATTCCATTCATATAGCGCTTTTTGCTCATCAAGACCCTCATAGCATTGAAGTCTAATTAAATCTGTATCAAAAACATTTGCTAATACCTTTGCCAGCTCAGTTTTCCCTACCCCTGGAGCACCAGTAACCAGTAAAGGTTTTTCAAGTTTGAGGGCTATAAATACAGATAGCACCAGGTTTCCATCAGTTATGTAACCTTCTGCCTCCATTGCCCTTCTTAGATTAATCATGTTTAATTCCATGATGAATGCCCTCCTAATTTTTTGTTTCTATCCATTATAACATAAAAAACGTAAATAGGAATCTTTACTACTATCTATGTTTAATTGTTATGGATTAAAAACTTAATTGCCTTTGTCTAGAAAAGTAAAAAAAGGCGATGGCTCGCCCCTGTAATTGTTTACCAATATCCCCATTGTGATCTTTGAAATTTTGCATAACAGTCTCTGCACAACGATTTAGTTATCCATAACTCCTGAACAGTACTTAGTTTGTTTTTTCTATATATTCTTCCACATTTTTGACAACTGGATATTTCAGTAATCTTTGCCATTTGCAACCCTCGCTTAAAATGTGAACTGGTAATGGTTATATATATATCATTACCTAAGCGAGGAATATTTATAATATGCTATTATATTTTAGTCACAAAAATTACATGTTCCATAAAACTCTAACCTATGGGTTTCTACATTAATATTGGCAGCTTTTTCTACATCTTCATGAGATATATTAAAGCTTAATTGTAAATCCATAATCTTACCGCATCTTTTGCATACAAAGTGATAATGGTTTTCTGTAATCCCGTCATATCTACTAAAAGTACTACCCCAATTCAACTCCAATATCTCCCCCATATCCCTCAATAATTTCAAGTTACGGTAAACTGTACCTAAACTTATATCAGGAAGCTCCTTTTTAGCCTGCTCATAAATCCAATCAGCAGTAGGATGGGTATTTGTACTGCGTACAACCTCAAGAATTATTTTCTTTTGTCTTGTCATTCTCTTACCTACAGCTTTAATGCTAGATCACCTACTATTAAGAGTAATTACTATCATGGTACATGACAGGTAAACAAATGTCAATTAGTTAACATTCTTGTTTGTTGTTTCAAGTGAAAACCACTCGTTGACTGCATCGCCAATGATTTTTTGAATATCGCTCATCATTCTTGATAACCTATATTCCGCATTTAAATACTCGTTAATCTTTGAGTTCATACTGAGCACTTCATAAAGCCTTTCTGTTTGTTTGATATATTCCTCATCAATTTCTTCTCCAGAAATCTGTGCCATTTGTATCTCTAATTGTTTTCTTCTAAAATCCTGAAGCATTTTAACATTTTCCTGATCCTGCTCCAGGGAATGCTTTGCTTTTTTGAAAAGCTTGTATTCATCTGACTGTGATAGCAGCTTGGCTAATTCATGGGCTTTATCATATGCTGTCATTAAATCGCGAAACCTCCTTATTTAAGAACTGTATTATATTATTATACGGCGGCACTAAAAATCCTCTAGATAAATAAAAAAAGTAACTCAAAAGTTTAGAGTTACTTTTTTCACTCTCTGCATGTTATTAGCTGTAAAAATTAATCCTTCAACTTCACCAACATCTCCACTTCAACAGCTGCATCAATTGGAAGCTCACATACACCTATGGCTGCTCTAGCATGTTCTCCAGACTCTGCAAATATTTCACCAAGCAGATCTGATACTCCATTTATTACTTTTGATTGCCCGGTAAAACCAGGAGCACTATTTACATAACCTGTAACCTTTACAATCTTTTCAATTTCGTCCAAACTGTCAACTTCTCCCTTGATAACGCTTAAACAATTGATGCAGCAGACCTTAGCAGCTTGATACCCCTCTTCTTCAGTTAAATTCAAACCAATTTTTCCTTTATATTTTAATATTCCATCTACTATAGGTATTTGCCCTGAGGTATAAATCATACTGCCCGCTTTAACTGCCGGAACATAGGCTGCTACAGGTTCTGGCGGTTCTGGAATTGTAAGTCCCAAGCTTTTAATTTTTTCTTCTAACATTTTTGTTATACCTCCAAATTTATCATCCATAATATTATGCATTCATAGATGGAAAAATATGCTGAATTACTAAAAAAATATCCTATTAACAACCAGGTATATGAACATTAGATAAAAAACCCCGTTAAACATTAGTATATATACAGTTATGTGTCCCTTTCGCTTGAGATAAAATAACAATAGGGAAGCTGATACTAGAGCTAAAACTACACTTATTACCGCCTTGGTGCTTAGATTCCAGGGGGTTAAAACAATACCCAGGGCAGGTATTAGTGAGCTTTGAAACACCATTGCTCCAGTGATATTCCCCATGGCCAGGGTATCCTTTCCCTGGGAAATCCAAATAATACTGTTAAATTTCTCAGGAAGTTCAGTTGCTACTGGTGCAATTATCAGTGCAAGCACAAATCCAGGTACTCCAAAAATAAGAGAAAGCTTTTCAATTTCATTAACAAAAAACTTGGCACCAATAATGATTAAGCCTAGTGCTATAATCACCTGTAATATAATCTTTCTTAAGGAGGGATTGTTGGGACATTTTCTGTCAAATATGCAGGGATTAATCTTATGGGAACTGCCCACAGGCTCTCCACTATTAATAGTAATATATACGTAAATCAAATACATAAAAACTAATGTTCCCGCTATAACCATTTTTCCAATGTGAAATGGCAAAAAAGCTGCTAGGAGTGCCAGGGTATACAGGACTATAAAAAAGCTTAAATCCCTTTCCAAGATAATAGGATTAATGTTCATCCTGGGAAATCTTAAACGCTTTCTTCTATAAACCAACCCTGCAGCTCCAGTCATGAATAATGCCAATGTAGCCAGCATAAATGGCGCACCGAGTATAGCCCCAATACCTATTTCCTTTCCTACCTCCTCTGTACCAAAAAAAATAGCAATAATGGGAATCATGGTTTCTGGTAGAGCTGTTCCAACAGCAGCTAGAACACTGCCCACAGCACCCTCAGCAAGCCTTAGCTTCTTCCCCAGCCATTCTATTCCATTTGTAAATACTTCCGCTCCCAATAGAATTATTGCAAGGCTAAAAATTAAAATTCCAAAATCCTGAAGCATATACCCCACCTCATGTAATGATTAAGCTAAGTCCTGTATCTATCTAATGACCTAGCATTAAAACATTACATTCTATGCCATAGATGGAGAAAATATTAAAGTGTTTTTAATCCAAGGGGATCTCAACCATATGACCCTTATTAAAACCGGCAACCCATTTAACACCCAACTCCTTTAGAATTTCTACAACCATCCCGCTATTTCTCCCAACATCCTCAAATCTATGAGCATCAGAGGATATGGTCAAGGGTATGTCTCTTTTTACAGCCATTTTTATAATATCCATAGAAGGGTAGATTTCATTTACTGGCTTATAAAGGCCACCTGTGTTAATTTCCATGGCCATGCTCTGAAGCTTTATTTCTGCTAGAACAGGTTCTATGAGCTTTAAAACCTTGGTCTGCTCTACTCTATAATTAAACACCTTGGCTAAATCAATATGTCCAGCTATGTTAAATAGTCCGGTTTCGATACAACCCAGGACAGTTTGAAAGTATTTAGTGTAAAAGTCCTCTACATTCCATTTTTTATACTGATTCATATGGTCCGGATGATCAAAATTCCAGTCCCCCAGAAAGTGTACCGAACCTATTGTATAGTCAAAGTTATGCCTCTGAATTACCCTGCTCATTTCGTACACCAGATGAGGAAAATATTCAAATTCCAAGCCTACCCGAATGTTAATATGGGAATACTCCCTGCTTAATTCTTCATAATTCTTAAAGTTAATATTATCTAAATACCTATCATGATCAGCAAAACCAATATCCTTTAAACCCATGGTTTTAGCTTTATCCAAAAAGGGTCTAAGCTCACTGATTATATGTTTTCTATCACCGTGACCAAGGGAATGTACATGATAATCTACTGTCAAGCATCTCCACCTCTTCCTCATAAATAGTTACAGGAACCGAAAAAGCAAGAAGCAAGAATACACTGCTCCTGCTTCCTGCTTCTATGTGTTCCCACTTAATTTTTAATATTCATTAGGCATTTTATTCATCTGTGCCAGGGTAAATACAGGTCCGTCAAGACATACATAACAGCTGCCAATATTACAACGCCCACATTTGCCTACTCCACACTTCATTCTCATTTCTAATGTAGTTACAATTTCTTCATCATTGTAGCCCATTTTTGCAAGAGACTGAAGAACAAATTTAATCATAATAGGAGGACCGCAGGTAACTGTAATTTTTCCTTCAGGTGATGGATTTAGTTTTTCCAGGTATGCAGGAACAAATCCCACGTTACCCTTCCAATCATCATCACCTTTATCAACTGTTACATCTACTTGAAAATCCCTTTGTTTTGGCCAGTATTCAAATAAATCATCTTTAAAGCATAAGTCTGCAGGTGTCCTGGCTCCATAGATAACCTGGAGCTTTCCAAAGTCGTCTCTATTGTCAACACAGTAATTAATAAGTGAACGCAGCGGTGCTAGACCTATACCTCCCCCAATAAACAGGAGATCCTTTCCCTTCATCATATCAACTGGAAAACCATTGCCATAGGGCCCCCTAACAGCTAGCTTTTGCCCAACTTCAATTTCATGCAGGGCATTTGTAAGCATACCCACCCTTTTAATGGCAAATTCTAAATGATTTTCTCCCTGATAGGAAACTGAAAACATTCCTTCCCCAACATTGACCATGGACAGCATGGCAAGCTGTCCTGGCATTGGGGCAAAAGGCTTGCCGCTAGCTGAGGTTACATGAAATGTCTTTACATCAGGAGTTTCATCAATTATCTTGATAACCTCACATACTTTTGGATATAAGGGATTAACCGACTCTGTCCATGCCTTGTTGATCATTTATATCCACCTCCTTCAACTGGGAGATAATTGCTACAATATCTACATTTACTGGGCATTTACTGATGCAGCGTCCGCAGCCAACACAAGCAGTTTTCCCATATCTTTCGGGGAATTGCTGAAGCTTGTGCAGGAATCTGTTTCTAAATCTTTCTTTTCTGGTAGGCCTTGGATTATGACCACCAGCCATTAATGTATAGTCAGGAAACATACATGAATCCCAGCAGCGTGTCTTAAACCCTGTTCCACAGGCTCTGTTGTGACTATTAATGTCAAAGCAGTGGCAGGTAGGACACAGGTAGGTGCATGCTCCACAACCGATACATTTTTCATAAGCACTATCCCAGTAAGGATGCTCAAACATTGCAGCAAGCTTTTCTGCAAGGCCTTCAGTATCAGCCTTTAGCTTGAGCTCCTGCTTCTCAGGAAGCTTAACATCTCTTTCTTCAGTCAATGAAGCAATCTCCTGAAGAAGATTTTCACCTTTTTCTGTTTGGGCAATAAAGCCAAAGCTTTCTCCATCAAAGTACATTGCAATATCAGCACCTTCAGCCTTTTGGTAGTCAATACCCAATGATTCACAGAAACAGGTCCTGCAGGGTTTGCCGCAAAGATATGAAACTATTACTGCATTATCCCTTTTTGCCTTGTAATAGGGATCAATGTAACCACGGGTTAAAAATAGGTCATCAAGCATTTCCAAACTTTTTAAGTCACAGGGTCTAATACCAAAAACCACTAGCTCTTCCTCTATTGGTGCACACTCCACTATTTCTAAATTATCTTTTTCCACCTTGTATTCATAAAGCTCCTCAGTCTGGGGAAAGAAGACGCTCTTTGCAGGAATGGTTGTATTTTTATCCAGTTGAATCTCCTTTCCCTCTTCCCATTTTTTGAAAGAAGCAGCACTACCCTCATCTATAGGAGCCATAACAGCATGGCCTTTACTCCACTGTTTTAAAACTTCTGCTAGCTTTTGCTTATTGATTGATTTCATATCCAGACACCCCCTTTACATAAATTCTTCTGGATCATCGTATTTAAAGTCTCCCAGGGGCGAATTCTTTTCTAAATCAACCCCTGCTTCATATGGCCCAAACAGGTCTTCTATATCCTTTGCAATCCTTTTATTTAGTTTCATAATAGGAAGCCCAACAGGACAGGCTCTTTCACATTCTCCACACTCTACACATCGACCAGAAATATGATATGCCCTGATTAGTGAGTAAGTTCCATTTTCTGTTTCGTCAACCCTTCTTTCTATCCATTCCTGTGATTGATCAACAAAAATACATTCCCGGCAATTACATGCAGGACAGATTCTTTGACATGCATAACACCTGATGCACTTGTTGTATTCACTGGCCCAGGAACTCCATCTTTCTTCAACTACCTTGTTTAGATCATCCTCTAAAACCTTAAATCTATTTTCTGGATTTTTGGGCTGCACTTCCTCACCAATAATAACATCATATATAACTGGATTTGGGTGTGTACATCCATCACACTTGGGAGAGTCAACCATCTCATCATTTTCATTAACTTCCTTCATTCCACTGCATGGAACTCCAATAAGGCAGACCTTTTCTCTAGCAAACTGTTTATCCTGAATGAGCCTTACTATTCCCCTGGAATCGCAGCCTTTTACAAATATGGCAATTTTCCCGCCATGGGTCTTGTAATGAAGCATGTAGGCTGCCAGGCTATTGACTATATATTCATTAATAACCAGCCTTTCTACATCTTCCGGCTTTTTCATGAAAAGTGGTGCCGTTTTATCTTCAAAGGTTCCTCGTTCCCAGCCGATTACCAGATCAACCTCCTGCTTTTCCAGCAACTCTCTTGCCACTTCTTTAGCCTTGTCAGTCATTTTATTCATCATCGGACATCCCTCAACTTCCTGTTAGGTCCTAGAGCCTTGATTTCCTCAGAAAGCTTAATGGCATTTTCAGCAAATTTTTGACCTTCTGATCCAGAAATCCACCTTGCCTGGAATCTCTCTGGCTCTATTCCCACATATTCAAGTAGTCTTTTAAAGACAAGCATCCTTCTTCTGGCATAATAATTGCCTGTTGCATAGTGGCAGTCACCTGGGTGACAACCAGCAACTAGTACACCATCTGCTCCCTTTTGGAAGGCCCTGATAACCATATGGGGGTTAACCCTACCAGAGCATGGAACCCTGATAATTCTTAAATTGCTGGGATACTGGAACCTGCTGGTACCAGCCAGGTCTGCACCTGCATAACTGCACCAATTACAACAAAAACCTACTATTTTCGGAGTCCATTCACCTTGTTGTTTTTCCCTTTCAAGGGTATTTTGTTCTACTGACATGCGGCATCCACCTCCGCTAGAATCTGTTGATTTGTAAATCCTCTTAGATTAATAGCACCGGAACGACAAGCTACAGTACATGGTCCACAGCCCTGACATAGTCCAGCATTTACATTTGCTACTTGTCTTTCCACTTCTCCCCCATGAACACGTTCCTTAATGGTTATCAGTTCAATTGCCTTATAAGGGCAAACTGGAATACATAAGCCGCATCCAGAGCATAATCCTTCATCAACATAACTGATCATTGGACTTGTAGCCATTTTGTCTTTTGAGAAGAGGGCTCCTACCTTGGCTGCTGCTGCTGTTGCCTGGGAAACTGTTTCAGGAATATCCTTTGGTCCTTGACAGGTTCCAGCCAAAAAGACACCAGCTGTGTTGGTTTCAATGGGCCGTAACTTTGGATGGGCCTCTGTAAAAAAACCATCCTTGTCATAAGAGAAACCAACAGTTTGAGCAATTTCTGAAGAGTCCTTAACAGCTGCTGCAGCAGTTGCTAGAATAACCATATCTGCCTTAACCTCCACAGGTTTGCCAACAAGGGTGTCTTCTGCCTTGACAATTAATTTCTTTCCTTCCTGATATATTTTAGAAACCTGACCGCGCAAATAAGTAGCGCCGTAGCCTTCCTTTGCCCTCATATAAAATTCATCATACATTTTACCTGGAGTTCTTACATCCATATAGAAGATATATACATTGGCATTTGGGTTTTTCTCCAAAATCTGTGTGGCATGCTTTGCCGTATACATACAGCATATTTTTGAGCAATAGGTCTTACCCTTTTCAGTACTTCTTGAACCAACACATTTGATTATAACTATATCCTGGGGTATTTCTCCATCCGAGGGTCTCTTAATCTTACCCATGGTTGGGCCAGAGGCGTTTACAAGTCTTTCAAATTGTAAACCATCTATTACATCAGGATATTTGCCATAACCATACTCTCCAAAGTCCTTCTTCCAATCATACAACTCATAACCTGTAGCCATTACAATAGCACCAAATCTTTCAGTTACCAATTCATCCTTATCCTCAAAATTTACTGCATCAGTAGGACAAACCTTGGCACAAACTCCACACTTGTTTTCCTTTAACTTTCTGCAATTTTCAGGGTCTATCATGGGTTTGTTGGGCACAGCCTGGGGAAATGGCTTGTAAATACAGGGCCTTTTGCCCATTCCATAATCAAATTCAGACTCTACTTTTTTAGGGCATTTTGCCTCGCAGATTCCACACCCTGTACATTTAACCATATCCACATATCTGGCTTTCTTACGAATAGTAACCTCAAAGTTTCCTACATATCCCCCCACTGACTCAAGCTCAGAAAGGGTATAAAGCTTTATATTTGGATGCTGAGCTGCATCAACCATTTTGGGGGTACAAATACAAGCAGAGCAATCCATTGTAGGAAATGTTTTATCAAGGATTGCCATTTTCCCGCCTATTGTGGCTTCCCTCTCAAGAATAATCACTTCATAGCCCATGTCTGCCACATCTATGGCAGTCTGCATGCCTGCAATTCCACCACCTATAACCAGACACCTTTTTTCAACTGGAATTTCCCCAGGAAATAGAGCCACAGTCTTATTAACCTTGGCTACTGCTTTTCTAACAAGGTCAATTGACTTTAGTGTAGCACCTTCTTTGTCATTTGGGTGCACCCATGAACAGTGTTCCCTTAAGTTGGCCATCTCAACATAATAGGGATTTAGACCTGCATTTTCCAGTGTCTTTCTAAAGGTAGGTTCATGAAGTCTTGGTGAACATGCAGCAACTACTACCCTATTCAAGTTGTGCTCCTTTACAGCTTTAATAATAACGTCTTGCCCTGGTTCGGAGCACATATACTGATAATCTGTTGAATATACCACACCTAGCATGCTTTTTGCTTCCTCTGCTACTTTCTTTACATCAACTACAGCAGCAATATTTGACCCACAATGACACACAAAAACTCCTATACGTTTCAAGCCTTTTCCCTCCTTGTATCTGGATGCCTGAAAATATCCTTTTCATCTAACAATTTTACTGGATCCACAAAATGTTTATTTAAGCATAATTCCTTTGCTGAATAGCCAAAAGCAAGTCCCATAAACTGTGTGAAATAGAAAACAGGCAATTGATAGCTATTATTATCTAATTGTCCTGCCTCTTTTTGTCTCATGTCTAAATTTAAAAAGCAAAGAGGACATGCTGTTAAGATACAATTAGCGCCGTTAAGCTTTGCATTTTTTAGAATATCTCTAATCATCGGAATGCCAACAGCAGGTTTGGCAGTTGAATGTCCCGCACCACAGCATTCCACTTTATAAGACCACTCCACTGGTTCTCCGCCTAAAGCCACAACCAGCCTATCCATGGTCATGGGGTCCTCCACATCGTCAAAACACATGATTTTTGGGGGCCTTACTAACAAGCATCCATAATAAGAGGCCACTTTTAAGCCAGTTAATGGTCTGTTAACTGATTCTTTGATCTTATCAAGACCCACATCATTGACAAGTACATCCAAAAGTGTTTTGACCTCATGCCTGGCGGTATATTCCATATCAATAACTTCATTTATGGTCTTTTTCATTTCTTTTGATTGCCTAACCTCAACTTGAGCAGCTTTCATTCTATTAAAGCATGCCGCACATGGAACAGCCACATCAAGTCCTTGTTTTTCTGCCAAGGCAAGGGTTCTTGCTGGCAGTGCTATTGAAAGCAAATGACTCGTATTATGGGCAGCTGAAGCGCCACAGCAGTTCCAGTCATCAATTTCCTCTAATTGAACTCCTAGATGCTTTGCAACTGCTTTTGTAGACTGATTGTATTCTATTCCCGTTGCATTTAGTGAGCAACCAGGGTAATATGCATATTTTAATGTCATTAGGCGTGACCCCCTTTCTCTTTTTCTCTAACCCTTTCAAATAGCTTCTTGATTTCTGAAGGATTTTTGACTTTGTGAGGAAAGGGACTAATCTTTCCATCTAGAAAAAGCTTGGGTGCCAGGGTTACATCCTTAAATGGCTGCATTGACATGAGGTTATACATGACAATTAAGCCCATCTCATGAACTCTTCCATTGTTTTCCACTGATTTTAGAAACAGCTCTTCAAAAAGCTTAATGTTCTTTTCAGGCATAATCCCCTTGTTCTTGGCCATGATTCTCACTGCCTCCATGACTCGTGGAATATTCACTCCCCTTGGGCAGCGTGCATAGCATGTTTGACAGGAAGCACATATCCAAACACTATTACTTTCTAATGCTTCTTTTGCAAGGCCTACCTGTAATAATCTGAGAATCTGCCTTGGAGGATTGTCCATGGCAAAGGCCACTGGACACCCGGCTGTACATTTGCCACACTGATAACACTTCTTTACCTTTTCACCACTAAGCTCTTCTACGTGTTCTTTAATGGGGGCACTATTGTTAACTTGATTACTAATGTCAAATACCTCCAAAATACTTCCTCCTCTCCCATATTTGCAAATTATATTAAATTGTTATAACAAAGTTAATCTTTATTAACTTGTTTATAGAGTGAAATTTAAGAAAAAAGAAAACATTCATCTCATGAAAACTCTATTTATTCTATTTTTTTTACAACTTCTTTATTATATCATATCATATCATTATAAATTACTATATTTTTGAGTAAAATCCTCCTTTTTAGGGTATTAAAGATGAATGCAAAAAAATTCAGGTCAGTATTTTATTGGTATATTTGCCCAGGGCATGAATAACTAATTACATAAGTAAGTTTGCTTGCTGGGAGGATTTAAGTTGGTTTTTATATTAGGCTTTTTGGGAGGATTATCTGCCCTTCTATTAGGCATCTATTTTATTAGCAAAACCCTAGAGAGTTATCATGAGTACAGGCTAAAGTATTTGCTTAAACGTTTTACTGAAACCCCCATGAAGGGATTTCTTCTCGGCACCATAGCAACAATGGTGCTCCAAAGCAGCAGCGTTATTACAGTGCTTACAATTGGTCTAGTTAATGCAAGGCTTTTAACCTTTTATCAGGCAGTTGGTATTGTCTTGGGTACTAATGTGGGTACAACCTTTACAGCCCAACTAGTGGCCTTTGACCTGAAAAATTTTCTAATGCCAATGGTAATTGCTGGACTTGTCCTATATATAATTCCTATACCTAGGGTACGGATTGGCGGGAAAATATTATTAAGCTTTTCTTTGGTACTTGTTGGACTTAGTATTATGACCTGGTCCACACTGCCATTGGAAAACAGCAGACTCTTTTCATTACTATGGTCAAAGATAGATAGTAATTTACTTTATAGTATATCTATTGGCATAATAAGCACAGCAGTATTACAATCAAGCAGCGGAGTTACAGCTATTTTACTGGCCATAGCCCCCCATGGATATTTAACACTAACTACTGCTATTGCTGTAATCTTGGGCTCAAATGTGGGAACCTGCTTTACCGCATTGCTTGCAGTTATACATTCATCAAGTGCTGCTCGCAAGGTTGCCCTGGCGCATATTATTTTAAATCTAGGGGGTTTAATAATCTTCCTGCCCATAATTTCTAGCTTTGCTTTGTTTATTGAAATGACTTCTTCTTCATTACCACGTCAAATTGCAAATGCCCAGACTATATATAATCTGTTATCTTCTCTTATTGTTTTACCCTTTGCAAAGCAATTTGCAGATTTGACCACGTGGACATATAATGTAATACCAAAAAGAAAAGGAAAGTTTTTTTAGGACTTTCCTTTTCTTTAAATCCGTTATTCATGATATAAATGTCAATGTGAGAGTAGTTGACATTTATTCCATTATTTATTAACTACTGGGATTGTTGAATTTGCTTTTGGCATGACAATAACCTTTGGTTTTTCTGGCAGCTTATGTTTTATTTCTTCTATTACAGCCTCTATGCTCTCTCTTTTCTCTACCATCAAACCACATGAATCCCTATCATTTATGCCCCTTGATATCAAATAGACATTTATCTTGGATAAGGTTCTGCACCATAAAAAGGCTTTATGTACTCCAATTTCAAATTCTATACTTTTGAAATGCTCAATGACCTCTTCAGGTGTTTTGAAGCTTTTCATGGTATTATAAAACTTGTCGTCGCCAATACCCTCAGAACAATCAGCAGTAAGTATTATGTATCCTCCATCCTTCACCACCCTTGATGCATGGGCTAAACCCTTTTGGGCCTGATACATGTTTAAATCCTTTGGGAAACCTCCAGGAGATACTATGGCTATCTCAGCCTTTTCCCTTATTGGTACCTCAAAAATATCTTTAGCCAACTCCACGCCTCTTCTATGGGCCTTAATAAAGTGACCTGCTACTGCCTTTACTATTTCTTTATTGTTATTAAGAATTACATTTACTATTAAATCAATGCCAACTATTTTACCAACTTCATCAATGTCTTCTCTCGGCGGGTTTCCTTCTAAAAGTCCAAGCTGGGCATTTTCACTTGTCAGCATTGAGTGATTGGCTTGAATTAACCTTTTTGAACCCAGGCCTATAGCAAGACCCTTTGCACCACCAGTAAAACCTATAAATTGATGAGGATCAATCATGCCTGTAACAATTTTCAAGTCTGCTTCAGCATAATACTTATTAACCTCAACTGGTGTACCCTTACTGGTAACACCACATGAAACAATTAGCTCCTCATTATTTGCATCATGACTGATAACTGTTACCTTATCTACTATTTCTTCACCAAGGAGATGAATAAACTCCTCCTTATCTGATGGCCTATGTAATCCAGTCCCAACAATAACAAAAATATTTTTGGATTTAACACCAATCTTTTCCAGTTTCTCGACAATGGGAGGTATTATAACCTTATTAGGTACAGGTCTTGTCAGATCACTAATAGCTATTGCAACCTTATTAACACCTTTAAACTCTTCAATCGTCTTTGACCCTATTGGGCTTTCAAGGGCTTTAACAACTTCTTCTTCCTGATTAGAAGCTCCTTCATATGCCTTTGGGTTAATAACCTCTACTTGAAACCCGTTGGGAGGTGTCCATTCAATATTTTCTTTACCGTATGGTATTTTGATTTTTTCCAAAGCTAGCACCACCTATTGTTATTTTAAATTGTATATATATATTAAGATTACCATATAGCTGAAATCATATAAATAGTAAAATCCGTTACTAACCAAAGTTACTTGCCTCAGTATTCTTAAATAACTAGTTGAAAATTATTTATAACAAAAAATGGATAATATCATCAAATAAAATGTATAGAGAATATTTTTATGTTATAGAGTTAAACTAATCCTGAGAATAATTAAGGAGGGATTTTTTTGAATAAAACAGTAATAGGTATTTTTGAATCAGAACGAGTAGCAAAGGAAGCAATTGAGGACTTGCGAAGAGCGGGTTTCCAACGAGAAATATCTTTATTAGCTAAAGATCAAAAAGACATAAGCCGAACACCTGATGAAAATGGTGGCGGAAACATGGCTGGTGGAGAAACCGTTGCAGACGGTGTGGCAACTGGTGGTGTTCTTGGAGGACTAGGTGGGTTAGCTGTAGGTGCAGGAGCCCTTGTAATACCTGGCCTTGGGCCCCTTATAGCAGCTGGACCTATTGCAGGTCTACTGTCTGGAGCCGCAGGTGGTGGAGTGGCAGGAGGTTTGGTA
Source organism: Desulfitibacter alkalitolerans DSM 16504 (assembly GCF_000620305.1). NCBI lineage: Bacteria > Bacillati > Bacillota > Clostridia > Neomoorellales > Desulfitibacteraceae > Desulfitibacter > Desulfitibacter alkalitolerans. The sequence goes on from NZ_KK211100.1 coordinate 324,072, forward strand.
GACTGGGGAATTCCAGAGGAAGAAGGTCGCAGATATGAAGAGGAAATCAAACAAAACAAAATAATAGTCGCTGTAAATTCTTCTGAAGACAATATTGATGAGGCAGAAAACATCTTAAAAAACCATGGAGCTTCAGAAGTAAAGGTTCATGACAAATAGTTTTCTTAACCCCACTCACAAAAGTGGGGTTAAACTTTGATTCTTTGTGGATTGCTGTATATATTTGCTCTTCTTCCACGAACAAATCCTGTCACTGTCAATCCAAACTCTTTAGCTAAATCTATGGCAAGAGTTGTTGGGGCTGCTCTTGAAACCAGGATAGGTATTTCCATTTGAGCTACCTTGCCTACTATTTCCGAAGATATTCTGCCGCTAGTTAAAAAAACCTTGTCTTCTAAGACAATATTATTATTAAGACAAAATCCCAATATTTTGTCCGCTGCATTATGTCTCCCCACATCTTCCCTGAATACAATTATGTCACCTGATTTACTCATTAATGCTGAGCTGTGAACTCCTCCTGTAGTCTGGTACAAATCTGAGCGGGAGTGCATGGCCTTTAATCCAGCAAACAATACATCTACAGGTATTTCGAGATGTGAAGTGACAGGTTTGCGCTGACTGTGATAATGATACATACTTGTTCCCTTTCCACAGCCAGTAGTTATCAATCTCTTGGCAAAACTAAGTTTTCCAAATTTGCTTGTCTGTGACCCTTCAACCCAGACAATACCCTTATTTAAATCTAAATTGGTTTTTGTATCTGAATCTCTTGACAAAAGCCCTTCTGCAGTTAAAAACCCCACGGCCAAGTCCTGGAGATACTCTGGTGTGCAGAGAAGGGTTACCACTTCTTCTCCATTTAAATAAATGGTAATGGGTTTTTCTTCAGCTATAATATCATCCATTTCTTCAATAATCCCACTATTATATTTAAAAATTGTCATTTTAGTTTTCATGATTTAACCTTTCTTTTATTTCATTTTATAATAAAAGGAAATATTTCCTCCTTTAATTATGATACCTTGAAACAATAATAAATAATCAGACCACAAAAAACCAGGTGTATTTGATTTGTTTTAGACAAAAATAATATTGATGGCAAGGTTATTAAAAAGGAGGTCATTAAAATTGGCAAAAATAATGTCTGAACAGCTCAAATATGAACTTGCAAAGGAACTAGGTGTCTATAACACTGTAATGAACGAAGGTTGGGGGAGTGTGCCCTCAAGAGAATGTGGAAACCTGGTAAAAATGGCAATTATGAAAGCTGAACAGACCATGGGAAACCAACCTAACCGCTACTAGCCTTCCATCAACAAAGGCAGCTTTTTAGCTGCCTAGTTCTTTTTAAGATTTTGTAGTCGTTGTTCTGGACTTACAATACTTGTTACCCTCACCCCGTAGTTTTCATTAATAACTACAACCTCACCTTTTGCTATTAGTGTTCCATTAACCAGTACGTCAACAGGTTCATTTGCTAACCTTTCCAACTCTACTATTGAACCTGGAATTAGGTTTAAGACTTCATTAATGGGCCTTTTTGTTTTTCCTAAAACAACTGAAACTTTTAATGGCACATCAAGAATCAGATTTAGATTTTTTGGATAGTCCTCTGATTGATTTAAAGTCAGGGTATGGTCCTCCGACCGCCCTACAGGCAGTTCAACTGTATTTTCACTTTCCTTAAATTTATTTTCAGGAAGCGGTTTAGGTGCAGTTGGTTGGGGAACTGGTTGTCCAGGATTTAATAAAAGATTAGCTTCCATTTTAGCTATATCCACAGGCACCACCTGCATAATTTCGCTATCTATTAAATCACCTATCTGAAGATCAAAGGATATAACAGCTACAGGCTCATCACTATCCCATGGATAATAAACCTCATCCTGCTGGAAATCTACTATATTGACTATTGGTGGAGCTATCTTAACACTTTCACCAAATATAGTTGACATGGAGGTTGCAGCAGAGCCTATCATTTGATTCATTGCCTCTGCCACAGCACTAACATGTATCTCACTTAACTCTTCAGATGGATTTGTTCCAGATCCACCCATCATTAAATCAGCAATTATTGCTGCATCTTTAATTTTTATTACTAGTATATTAGAACCATTTAAACCATCTGTAAAATTTACGTCAATTAATAGATATGGAATTCTAAATGCTTCATATAGTGTTTGTGCACTTGTTATTTTAACTTTAGGAGTGGTTATTTTAACCTTTTGGTTTAATAATTCCGATAAGGCAGTAGATGCAGAACCCATGGAAATATTACCTATTTCGCCTAGAGCATCTAACTCCATATCAGTAAGAGCAGCTAGGAAGTCACTACTCTCCTGTGTAATCATATTTTTACTCTTTTCTGCAGCACCATCTGAAGCCTCAATAGCTGAATCATCGGACTGGCCTTGATTTAGAAGGGCATCAATTTCTTCTTGAGACAAAAAATTATCCATGGTTATTCCCCCCTGACACTTTAGCCGTTACTCTAACACCAAGCTTACTTTTTAATAGTCCAGGTTGGACTTTAAACTTCACATGATCATTAACATACAATTCAAAATCATCCCCTGCTTCCATATCCAAAGGAATAACATCACCTTCATCCAGTCCAAGAAATTCTCTTACTGTTAAATCTGTATGCCCTACAACAGCTACTAATTCCAACGGTACATTAAGAAGTTTATTACGAATAATCTCCTTTGCTTCGTCCGCCCCAGAAATATCCTGGCTGGCAAACCAGTAATGGGCAGTTAATTTAGAAATTACAGGTTCCAGGGTAATAAACGGCAGACACAGGTTAATGATGCCCTGTGACTGGTTTATTGTCGTGGCAAGGGTAACTATAGCAACTGTTTCATTAGGAGATATTATTTGGTTGAACTGTGGATTAGTTTCTATGTTTTCAATAACAGGCTCATAGCTAAATACATCTGACCAGGCATATGACATGCTCTGCATCATCTTGCCAATTAGTTTTTTTAAAACGCTCAATTCAATATCTGTCATTTCTCTCAATGAAGATGGCATTTCTCCAGGTCCCCCGAATAACAAATCAATAATTGGAAATGTAAATGCCGGATTACATTCAAATACTGCTGTCCCTTTAAGGGGCGGCAAGCTTAAAACAGCCATTAAAGTGGGGCTTGGAATAGAAACCAGAAAGTCCTCGTAGGTTAACTGGTCAACAGATGCAATTTTTACTGTAACGCTGGTACGTAAATATCCTGATAAAAAGTTCGACACCAAACGTCCAAAGTTATCATGAATCATGTAGAGGGTTCTTAATTGGTCTTTGGAGAATTTATTTGGACGACGAAAATCGTATGTTTTTATAACATCAGACTTGCTTTCTGCTTTTACATCCTCAGCTGATATTTCACCTGTGGAAAGTGCATTTAAAAGCATATCTATTTCAGACTGTGACAAAACTTCTTTCAAATAAAACCCCACCCTTCCCTACAATTAGCTACTTGGATGCCTTTTCCATTGCCTGGATGACTCTCTCTTGTTGAAAGGGTTTAACAATAAAATCTCTAGCTCCTGCTTGAATCGCTTCCATAACCATCATTTGCTGGCCCATGGCACTACACATAATAATACGTGCTGAAGAATCTAATTGCTTAATCTCCTTTACAGCCGCAATTCCATCCTTTTCAGGCATGGTAATGTCCATGGTAACCAAATCTGGTTTTAGTTCTTTATACAGCTCCACTGCTTTTTGCCCGTTTTCTGCTTCACCAGCTATCTCATATCCATTTTTACTAAGAATATCCTTTATCATCATTCTCATAAAAGCAGCATCATCTACAATTAAAACTCGTTTCGCCATTTTTGACCTCCTATACTTTATAAATTAATACCTAAAGATTTAAATATTATTTCTAAAGACCCTTCCTCGGGAATAAGGAAAAAATATCCCATTAAAGAAACATGGTCATCATGAAATCTTGTTTCAATTAAAAGAATTTTTTCATCGAAAATCCCTCTTTCTAGCAAGGCTGCACTTAATACAGCTGCTAGCATATCATGGGCTAATGCTGGAACAGATGGGTTTAGAGTTAGCCTTGTCATACTTGATAAGGCTACCAGCATGGAGCCTGTTAAAATGTTACCAACCTCCTGCAGCGCAGACTGGGCCATATCATCCAACTCCGTTCTTGTCCCAGGCTGCATACCCATTAATAGGTCTGCCAGCAAGAAGGAACTCTTTTCATCCAAGAGAAATAAAACAGTACTTGGTGCATCACCCTCTACTAGTAAATTGATACATACTGCTAATTCCTCACCTGAACCAAAGGTGCCTATTAGTTCCTGCAGGTCTACAACCCCTGCATTTGGAACATCCATGTCTATTCTCCTATCCAAAAGTTGGGCAAGAGACGTTGCGGCATGCCCTGCTCCAATATTGCCTATTTCTTTTAATACATCGAAGTGTACTGCTTGAAGTTTTTTCCATTCTGACAGTTTAATGCACCTCTCCTTCTCATGAGGGTTTTTGATAAAACCACGCTGATGTTTTTTCGAAGCCTAACTGGCTATAGTTTAAAATGCTTTCGGTGGCTCCTATAAATAAAATACCTCCCGGCTTTAAAGCCATTTTAAAATTTGTATATAATGTGTTTTGGGTTTCCTTTGTAAAATAGATGGTAACATTTCGGCAGACAATTAAATCATAATCCTTTTCATAATGGTCCTTTAACAAGTCATGTTTTTTAAAAACAACCCTGTTTTTAATAATGTCCCTTAGCTGGTATTTGGCCTCGTCCTTTATAAAGTATTTATTAAGTCTTTCCTGGGAAACATTTTTCAGCAAATCATAGCGATACTTTGCCTCTTTGGCTTCGTTTAATATTCTTTCATCAACATCAGAGGCATGAATAGCATGAGTTATATTAGGGGTAAGCTTATCTAAAATCATTGCAATGCTGTATGCTTCTGATCCAATGGAGCAGCCTGCACTCCAGATTTTCAGTCTATTATTTTTTTTAAGCAATTGGGGTATTATATCTGATTCTAGCTTATCAAAAATCTCCTTGTTGCGAAAAAACTCAGATACATTGATTGTAATTTTATCTAAAAACTTTTTAGTTAATATCTCGTCATTAATCAGGGCTTTATAATAATCACTAAACCCATTAAAGCCCTGACTAATCATTAAATGCTCAATTCTTCTTTTCAGCTGTTTTTCTTTATAACCATTTAGATTAAGACCAAGTTTTTTTGATATCTGATCTTTAAATTGTGTAAAGTCCAATAAATCTCCCCCTCTAAATTTCCCTTGGTACACATCCAACAGTTCTAACCAGCACCTTTCCTGAATCTAATTGCAAAATCATGGTTCTTCCTTTATTTCCACCTGTATCCTCGGCGGCTAAAGGTATTCTCAGGCCATGGAGTACATCTTTGGTTTTTTTGATATTTCTTTCACCAATATTTAAAAGGTTGGATGTATGCCCTTTAAACATCTGTGCACCACCTGCTATTTTTGCAACTAAATTTGACTGTTTACCGCCGGCTCTCAATAATTCCCTAAGCAGAAGGTTAATACCTGTATCTGCAAACTTGGCAGGGTTGTCAGAGTTTTTAAACTGAGTACTGTCCGGCAGCATAATATGTACCATGCCCCCAACCCGGGAAAACTTATCAAACATTACAATTCCTACACATGAACCTAATCCTAACGTAATTACGTGGTGAGGACTGCTTGTTACCTTTAAATCAGCTATACCTACTTTAAACTCTTGAATGTTTTCATCTTTAAAACCGGCATTTATCATTACTTATCCTCCATTTTGATAAAACCTACCTATCTTAAGCTACCAATTTCATTTGCACTTTTCTTCAATAGCTCGTCTTGGGTTAAAAGAATCCTTTGATTTAGCTGGAAAAGTCTAAAAGCCTCTATTAATTCGGCCATGGATTGGCCTAAATCCACATTAGAGCCTTCCAGATAGCCTTTTTTAAGCTGTGGATCTTCCAGTATATTTTCCAGCCTGGGGTCATTGATTTTATATAGATCCTCTCCAACCCTGATTAAGCTTTCAGCAGGAGGATTAGCAATAGCAAATGCTTGATCAAGCTCTTCATTTTCTACATGTATATAATCGTCATAGTATCCTATTGCTCTGTATCCGTCATGGGTAACTAGATATCCTTCACTATCTATCCTAAAACTTCCTTTTCTAGTGTACATGTCACCCTCAGGAGTCTCAACAATGAAAAAACCCTCGCCAAGTATGGCAAAATCATAAGGCGAATTAGTCTCAAATAATGCTCCCATACTATAGTCAATACGGGTTTCTAAGACCTGGGATCCATGGGGGAGCACCCCAATAGGCTCAACCTTATGGCCGCTTACGGAATGTATTAGAGAATCATGAAGTGTGGCAAAGGTTACGTCCCTCTTTTTATAGCTTGGTGTATTAATATTAGCAATATTGTCAGCCAATATTTCCTGATGCAGCTGTCGTGATAATAAGCCATTTAATGAAATATAGATTCCCCTGTTAATTTACCTCTCCTCCCTTCATATCTGAGTTAAATGGTAATACCTCTTGTGGATATACCATACCCTGTTCTCGTGCCAAATTTTCAATCTGATACTTGGAGGGTTCTGGAGCAACAAATGTTATAAGCAAACCAGCAATTACTAGTCCAATACCTATTCCAAACAAAATCTGATTATATCTAGATATAAAAACTCTTATTTTTTCAAGTTGAGAATTAATTGTATTTCACCCTTTCCCCTGTTAAAACGCTTAGCTATATCAACTATATCTTCTCCCCTTTGATAAGCATCCATGATTTCATCATATTCATCTATTACTTGCCTTTGACGGAGACTTTGTGAAAAAGATGAAATTCCTTGTTTGTTATTTTGGGTTTGATTTAAGAGATTTAACACTTCCTCTACATTATTTGACAAAATATCAATTTTTTCCTCTAATTCCTCAATTTTTTTACCCTGTTCTGAAGATTTTTTATTTGACTGTGGAAATTTATTGGAATTATTCTTTAGGGTGGGATAAGTAACAGCCATCAAAAGAGCACCAACTACCAATAACAAAATGCCCATATTTTATTTTCCCTTCTCTAAAAATAATCGTATTTTTAACAAAACCCTGCTTTTCAACTGGGACACTCTGGATTCAGTAATGTCCATTATATACGCAATTTCCTTTAAAGTAAGCTGCTCATGAAAATACATGGCTAAAATAAGTCTTTCTTTTTCTGTAAGTTCATCTATAGCTTTTATCAGCTTTTCTTGGGTTTCCAGCCACTGAACCTGCTCCTCTGGATTGTATTGGGATGGGGCGGGCAGTGTATCTATCAAAGACAAGTCTTCACTGTCAAAGCCGTCTGTTTTTAGACTTTCTTGTAAAGATATACAGCTTAAATGGGAAAAGGCTATAATTATTTCATCAACTTCTTTTACAGACATGTCAAGTGCTCTAGCTATTTCTTCTGAGGTGATTTCCATCCCCTTTTCCTGCTCTAACCTTTCAATTATCCTGGAGACCTTGGAAAGGTTTTCACTTAATGCCCTGGGAATCAAGGTTGAGTCTCTTAACGCATCAAGGATTGCACCTCTTATTCTTAATGTGGCAAAGGTTTCAAATTTCACTCCCTTGGCAGGAATAAAACGTTCCACTGCTTCTATTAATCCAATAATCCCATAACTAATAACATCCTCATTGTCCCAATGGGGGGGCAGCTTTAATGACATCCTACCTACAATCTTCTTTACTAACGGCAAGTAGCTTTCAATTATTCTATCCCGTGTAACCATATCCTTATTTGCTTGGTAGGACTTCCATAGCTGTTCCATTCCCATTATCACTCATCCTAAGTTTTTCTAATATTTTCAATCATTTTATCAAAAACGTAAGCAATTATCTTGTCTTGTGTTCTTTCATCTAAATTATAAAAGGAGACTCCTGAGAGATATCTTTTTACTCCGCCGCGATTTTCCACTAAGTTTCTCATTACCTGGCCAAATAACCTCAACCTTTGAATGCTCCCTTTAATAACCAGCTCAAATTCTATTATAAGATAAGCCTTCTCTGGAAGGGCCTTGTCAACCTTTAACATCATACCCCCACCACTCAAATCAATTGCCAGGGCCCTTTGAGTTAGTTGGTATTTATCCATATCTTTTGAACTTATTAATGGGCTCTCTAATACTATATAATTGATATTAATAGCTGCTTCTACCCTTACAAAGTTTCTTCTTTCGTGCTTCTTAACATTTTCAGGCTGACTTAGAATATATAATTTTAGGTTGTCATCATCTTTTACACCTAAAACACTGGCTTCAAAGGTGTACCTGTCACTTTCTGTAAAAACTCCCAGTCCAACTCTATCACCGTATTTTAACGATAATATAAACCGCTTATAAACCGGTTCCTGTATCAGAAAGCCATCTTCTCTGATTTCCTGTATCAAGCTTTTATATACTGTATTATCATCCTCCCTCATTACTTCAATGTTTGAGTTTACCTGAAGGAATTTAAAATTTGAGGCAGACAAATTATCCCTCCTATCTATTCAAATAATCGAAATAACCTTCCAATGAACTTATCTATGCCCCTTGGCGGCTTCATTTTGCCTTCAATTAAGTTTATAGCCAACTGCTTTATATCATCAGATGCTTTACACTTGGGATTTAGAATAGTAAAGGGAATCTGACTACAAACAGCCTTTTCCACATGGTTATCCTTAGAAACATAACCCAGCCGCTTAATCTTGATATTTAAAAATCTATTTGAAACTGTCTCTATCTTATTGGCAGTAATGTTAGCTTCCTTTAAATCTGAAACCTTGTTTACAGCCAACAGCACCTGTGAGTTAATTTCAAATCTGGAAAGAACTTTAATAACGCTATAAGCGTCGGTAATGGAGGTAGGTTCCGGTGTCAATACAACTAATACATCATCGGCTGCTGAAATAAAACCCAGGATGGTTCTAGATATTCCGGCCCCACAATCAATAAAAAGATACTCAATATCCTTGCAGATGTTTTTAAGCTGTTCCCATAATAATTCCTGATGCTGCTTGTCAATACTAGCAATTTCTCCCAAGCCAGAACCTCCAGGAATTATTTTTATACCTGAAGGACCTTCAACAATTATTTCGTCAAGGCTTTTATGTCCCTTAAGTACACTAAGCAAATTATATTGAGTCACTAAACCTAACAGGATATCCACATTGGCCATGCCTAAATCAGCGTCCAAAATCATTACCTTTTTTTCCAGCTGGGCAAGGGCAATTGCTAAATTTAATGTAAGGTTTGTCTTGCCCACTCCTCCTTTGCCACTAACTACTGCTATTGATCTAAAGGATGGAATGGTTACCTTTTTATGCATTTTGTCTTTAGCCACAAGCTCTCTCAGTTTACTGGCTTGATCCAGCATTATTCCACTTCCTCTATAATTAACTTTGCCAAACCAGCTGGTTCTCCAGGTATAATATCATCTGGAACATTTTGTCCATTGGTTACATATGCTACAGGCAGTTCTGTTGCATCCACCACGTTTAAAATAGAACCTAGGCTATAGGTTTCATCAGCTTTAGTAAAAACAAGCTTGGAGTACTTTAAAACACTATATTTGTCTACAATAGAGATTAAATCCTTGTTTTTTGTATTTACATCTAAAACTAAATATACTTCTAGCGGCCTTATGGCATCCAAAAAGGTTTTTAATTCTGTTATCTGTTCAAAATTCTTTGAAGATCTTCCGGCAGTATCAACCAGTATTAAATCACAATGCTTATGGTTTTTTACTGTTTCTTTAAGTTCAAGGGGAGTCATTACAGCTTCAACTGTAACTCCAATTATATCACCATAGGTTTTAAGCTGAGCAACTGCTCCAATCCTATAAGTATCAATAGTAATGAGTGCTATATTTAAACCATGATACAAAGCAAAATTTGCAGCAAGCTTTGCAATGGTAGTTGTCTTACCAACTCCTGTTGGACCAATAAAAGCCAGTACATTACTTTTTTGATTTGCCTGGGTAACTGGTATGAAGAAATCAGCTAGTTTCTCTGCCAACTTATCTTTAATATCATTCCTGCTTTTACACTGATCCAGTTCATTCTTAAGGAAAGCATCCTGGATTTTCTTTTCCACTTCAGGCAAAAGGTCCAAATCTTCTAAAATCCTTCTAAATTCCTCTGCGGCATCAAACTCCTCATAGTCGCTAACCTTCACAGGTATGGTACCATCTGTGGCTTTTTGTTCCTTGAAAATTATTTGCTGGAGTAATTCCTTCATTTCCTGCATTTCCCTGCTAACCTTATCATCATCTGATAGTGTCTCTTTTACCTCCTTGGTAGATGGAGCTTCAACAGACACTTCATCAACCGCAGCAGTTACCTCAACCATTCTGGCTTTTATGAAGCCAAGAATCCCCTTTTGCCTAACCTGCTTGGTATTAATAATAACTGCGTCAGGCCCTAAATCCTGCCTAATCAGCTGGCATGCTTCCTTCATATCATATGCTAGATACTTTTTAATTTTCATAGTCTTTCACCATTCCAATGGCCTCCACATCTAATTCAGGAATAAGCTCATTTAAAGATAGTACGACTAGACCCGGCATAAATCTTTCTGTTAACCTACGTAAAGCCATTCTTATTCTTGAGGAACACAATACTACCGGTTGTAGTCCTAGTAAGGCAAAATCCTCAACATACTTCTCCAGTTGTAGATATATGTGTTCTGTGACCTCTGGGGAAAGGGCGGGATACACTCCATCAGCAGTCTGTTGAATAGACTTTTTCACCCGCTCTTCTAAAGCTAGCTCTATTGTTACCACTATGAGCTTGCCCTCTGGGGCATAGGTTTTGCTAATTGTTCTTGCTAATACAGCTCTAATGGATTCGGTAAGATAATCTAAGTCCTTACTCACTGCACTCCTATTAGCCAATGTTTCAAAAATTGTAACCATATCTCTAATAGGAATTCTTTCTGCTAAGAGATTCTGTAGAACCTTTTGTACCTCTCCTAAGCTTAATGCATCGGGAACCAATCCTTCTATAGCTGCTGGATTAGTCTCCTGGACCAATTCTATAAGTTCTTTAACTTCTTGTCTGCCTAACAATTCATGGGCATGAGACTTGATAAATTCAGTTAGGTGAGTAATAAGCACAGTTGCTGAATCTACTACAGTAAACCCCTGCATTTCTACCTGCTCTTTTACCTCTTCATTAACCCACCATGCGGGCAGCCCAAAGGTTGGCTCAGTAGTGGCTATGCCATTGACTTCCATGGATTCATCTCCTGGACTCATTGCCAGGTAATACCCTGGTAGTATCTGTCCGCTAGCAATCTCATTACCCCTAATTTTAAACCTATAGCTGTTTGCTTCCAGCTGTAGGTTATCCCTGATTCTAATGGGCTTTACATATATCCCTAATTCTCTTGCACATTGTCTCCTTACAGCAGAGAGTCTATCTAATAAATCACCCTGCTGGCCTTCATCAGTTAGGGGTATTAAGTTATACCCTATCTCAATTTCTAATGTGTCAACCTGCATTAATGATAAAACATTTTCAGGCTCTTTTGTTTCTCTTGTACTCCGCTGAAGCTCCTGCTCATCTATATCAAGCTGTTTTCTTTTTTCGTCATTATGGAGCAGGTAAGCAGTAAATCCTGTTGCAGCTGCCAATATAAGAAAGGGTACAGGTGGAAGTCCTGGTAGGATTCCCAGAATTGCTAATATTACAGCAGCTAAGCCGATGACTTTTGGAAATGCAAACAACTGCTGACTTATATCCTTGCCTAGGCTCTGACCAGTAGCAGCCCTTGTAACCAAAATACCGGTAGCTGTAGATACTAATAGAGCTGGGACCTGGGTTACAAGTCCATCTCCAACTGTTAGGAGGGTATATACCTGCATGGCCTGGGTAACATCTAAACCTCTTTGCCATACCCCTATAATTAGTCCACCTAAAATATTTACTATAACAATTATTATACCTGCAATGGCATCTCCTTTAACAAACTTGCTAGAACCATCCATGGCGCCAAAGAAGTCTGCCTCTTTTTGAATAGTCTCTCGTCTTTCCTTTGCTTCCTGCTCAGTAACTATACCTGCGTTTAAGTCAGCGTCAATACTCATCTGCTTACCTGGCATGGCGTCTAATGTAAAACGTGCAGCTACTTCTGCAACCCTACTAGCACCATTGGTAATAACAACAAACTGGATAACAGTAATAATAACAAATACAATAAATCCAACTACATAATTTCCTCCAACCACAAAATTTCCAAAAGCTGCAATAACCTGACCTGCACTACCTTCACCTAGAATTAGGCGGGTTGAGGAAATATTTAAAGCTAGTCTAAATAGGGTTACTACTAATAAAAGAGATGGAAAAACAGAAAACTGCAGGGGCCTTGTAATAAACATGGTAGTCAGTATTACAATCACACCAATAGCCAAGCTTAGGGTTAGTAAAACATCTAAAACGCTTGGATGTACAGGAATAACAATAATCAAAACAATGGATATGATGAGTGCTGCTATAATGATATCTGTATACCCTAGTACCTTTCTTAATCTCTGAGTAAAAGCTGATTGGTTTTGCGGCATTTATAATACTCTCCCCTTGTTCTTTAACCTGTACACAGCAGCCAAAATTTCAGCAACAAGCTGATATAGTTCAAATGGTATCACCTGTCCAATTTCCACTGATTCATATAAACTCCAGGCTGCAGGTTTATTCTCAATGATGGGTACGCTATTTTCTTTGGCCAGATCAATTATTTTCAATGCTACATATCCTGCTCCTTTGGCAAGCACAAGAGGTGCATCTGTAACCCCATCCTCATACTTAAGTGCAATAGCAAGGTGGGTAGGGTTAGTAACAACTACTGTTGCTTCCGGAACCTGGGTCATCATGCGGCTCATTGCCATCTTTCTTTGTTTCTCTCGAACCTTTGACTTGATAAGGGGATCCCCTTCAGTTTGCTTATATTCCTGTTTTACTTCATGCTTGGTCATTTTAATCCTTTGTTTAAATTCCCATTTCTGATAGAGAATATCGAGAATTGCCACAAAGATAAATACAGATGCTGCTACTATAGCCACCTTAAACATTACATTGGCAACTAAATGGCTAATGCCCTCCATCCCCATATCAACCATAAAAAGCATTTTATCAAAATCACTCTTTACTATTAAGAATACAGCCATGCCCACAACTATTACTTTGATAATTGCTTTAGCCATTTCCACCAGGGCTTTTTTGGAGAAAATTCTTTTAAAGCCTTCAATTGGGTTTAAGTGACTTAATTTGGGTTTTATTGCTTCAGGTGTAATTTTAAACCCCACCTGGAGCATGTTGGAGGATATACCAATAATCACAGAAATAACGAATATTGGAGCAGCTATTTCAAAAAAAGTAATCATGAAAAGCTTTAAAATATAGATTAGTTGCCCATGGGAAAGCTCTTTAACTAGTTCTTGCGAATATATATGTACAACAAAGCCACTTAGCTTTTCGCCATAGTAACCCCTAATCCAGAACAATGTTAAAACTAATACAAAGATACCTAAAGCTGCATTTAAGTCAGTACTTTTGGCTACCTGGCCTTTTTTTCTAGTCTCTTGTTGTTTATGGGGTGTAGCCTCTTCTGTTTTTTCTTCCTGAGCAAATAACTGTAGGTTAATTAGTTTTATTCTTTCATTACAATTCATTGTGCCAGAATCTCCATTACTGTTATTAGGTCCCTTTCCAGTTGTGAAAGGAGGTAACCAACAATTGTTGCGAGCAGTGGCAAAACTAATGCAACGGCAAACATTCCCAGGCCAGTCTTTAAGGGAAAGCCTAGTATAAATACATTTAGCTGCGGTACTGTCCTGGCCACAAGTCCCAAGGCTATGTCAGCAATTATTAATACTGCAATTATTGGTGCTGCAATTTTAAAAGCAAGGGCAAACATTCCCACAAAAGTCTTTAAAATGTATAGTGAAATAACTGGATCTATTACAACATTGGCAACAGGAACAAGGGTGTAGCTATGAGCCAGAGCTGATATCAAAACATGATGTCCATCAACAGCAAGAAAAATGAGTATAGCTAACATATATTTAAATTGACCCATAAGGGTTGTTCTAGTTTGGGTCTGGGGATCTAACACTGAAGCCATGGCAAAACCCATCTGAATGTCTATTATTTCACCAGCCATTCTTATAGCTGCAAAGACCATATTGGCTAGAAAGGCAAGGGTTAATCCTACTACCACCTCCTTTGTCACCAAAAACCACCAGGCTGGTAATGAAATATCCTCCAGCGGCGAAAAGGGTACAAGGGGCAATAGAACAACTGAAAGGATAAAACTGAACCCTATTTTTACCAATGCAGGAACTCCCTGCATGGAAAAAAATGGTGCTACTGCCACAAAGGAGGATGCTCTAGCAAATATTAAAAGCCAGCCTTGAATAATGAAAAAATCAAACATAATTTACTACCTTACCATATTAGCCAGGTTACCAAAAATGCTGCCGGCAAAGCTAGTTATGGCTGCAAGCATCCAGGAGCTTGCTATAAATATAGCTAGGAATACTGCAATAATTTTCGGCACAAAGATTAGGGTTTGCTCTTGAATTTGAGTAGTTGCCATGAGTATGCTTATGGCAAGACCCACTATGAGACCTGTCCCTAGAGCCGGCAGTGACAGCAAGATTGCCAAGCTTAATGCTTCCCTTGCTAAATGGATAACGAATTCTTGTGTCATTTATACTCCACCTTTACATTCCATAGCTTTGTAATAGAGATTGCACAATTAGATACCATCCATCAGTCATAACAAATAACAGTATTTTAAAAGGCAATGATATGATTATAGGAGGTACCATAAACATACCCATGGACATTAACGTACTTGCTATTACCATATCTATAATGAGGAAGGGAACAAATATCAAAAATCCCATTTGAAATGCTGTTTTAAGCTCACTTATTACAAAAGCCGGAATTAAAACCATTATACCTATGTCCTCTGTACTTTCTGGTCTATCCATCTTTGAAGCGTTCACAAACAAGGCCAGATCCTTTTCTCTTGTATGTTTTAGCATGAACTCCTTTAAATGGGTTTCTGCATTTGTAAGGGCAGCCTCCTGTGAAATTTCATTTGCTAGATAAGGTTCGAGAGCATCCACCCTTATCTGCTCAAAAACCGGAGCCATTATAAAAAAGGTTAAGAATAAGGCCAACCCAATTAGAACTTGATTGGGTGGTGTTTGTTGAGTAGCCATTGCAGTTCTCACAAAAGACAGTACCACTATAATCCTTGTAAAGGATGTCATTAAAATCATAAAAGCTGGAACTAATGCCAATACCGTTAATATGAACAATACCTTCAGAGAATCCACCACTTCTGTAGGTTCATTGGTGGGATTTATTCTTAAATCAATTCCCGGTAATGGCTGTGCCACTACCTGATCTGGAACTACCAGCAAAAATACTAAAGCAATACCGGTAAAAAGTACAATTCTATGTAAGCTCATGATTTATCTGCCTCCCGCCGTTGTCTCAGCTTGGCAAGAACCTGTGCAAATGTCTGAGAACCAGGGATATCATCCTGTGGCGGCACATAGTCTGGCAGCTTATTAATCATTTGAATCTGATTTTCGGTTACACTATACAGGAAATACTCCGCCCCAACCTTTACAATTACCAGGGAAGCTTTATTACCTATTCCTACCTGTTCTATCACTTGCAGATAACCCCTGTTAAAGGAGAAGGATTTACGTGATAAAAAAAATTTAATAAAAAACAAGGCAAAGATTAAAACCAGGGGAAGAAAGATTAATATTTTTAATAATGCTTTCCAAAAGTCAAATTCTAACACTGTAATCCTCCAAACTATGCATTTTTGTCAGTAACCAGGCTGCCAACCCTAATACCAAATACTTCATTAATGATTACTACTTCACCCTTGGCGAAAACCTCACCATCTAACCTTATGTCAACAGGTTCACCTGCTAATTTTTCAAGGCTGATTACACTTCCTTCATTTAATCCAAGAACCTCTTTTAAAGTCATAGAAGTATTAGCAAGCTCTACTGTCATATGAATTTTTAAATGTTTTAGTATTTCATAGTCAAGTTGTGAAGATGTCTGCCCCCTGTTCTCAAAGGGTGTAAATTTTACTTTTTTTACTTCTGTGGGGCCATTTAGACTTGCCAGCATCTCTTTTATTTGCTCTTCACTTAGGTTAATGACAGTCGCCTCCTCTACTGGATAATAAACTCCTCAAAATATAAACCTATAATCTCTCCATCATTAAGAAGCTCATTAATTGCTCCAATTAGCTCCTGCCGTAATGCCTCAGTCTTCTCATTGCTGTCCAGGTCAGCAACTCTTTTGCTTCGTAAAATATTTATCACTGTGTCTTTAAGTCTATGGTCTTTCAACTCCAGTTCATTTAATAGCTTTCTATCCGCATATTCCAGGGTTATCTGAGTTCTTAAATATCTTCTATGTCCAGCATCGGCAAGATTGATAGTGAAGCTTTGTATTGTCAAGGTTTGAACATTTTTCATTGGGATTGTTCCATCATCAGCACCATTCATCATGGTAGAGAAATAGAACCCCACAGCCCCTGAAATAATTATTAGAGGTATTGTAAGAATAAGCACCCACTTTAACCACTTTTTTTTACCTTTTGCCTCTTCAGTTTGATTCTGTTTCTGTTCTGCCATCACTCAGCACCTCACTCTTAAATGGATCCTCGGCGTTAATTACAATAATTACCCGCCTGTTAAGCTGCAAATTTTCTGGGCTGTCATTTGCTGCGATTGGATGATACTCTCCCAGGCCTACAATTGCAAACCTTTTCGGCTCCATATTTAAATCGTCAATAAAATATCTAACAACACTTAATGCCCTTGCTACCGACAGCTCCCAGTTGCTGGGAAACTGTCTGGTATTAATAGGCCTATCATCAGTATGACCTTCAACTGATGTCATATAGGGCAGTTCTTGCAACAGAGGTGCTAATTTTTTCAGCACTTCCCTGGCATTTGGCTTCAAATCTGCTCTAGCTGAATCAAAGAGGATCCTGTCTTTAATCTCTAAAGCTATGCCTCTTTTTTCAAATCTAACTTCTACTACCTCTTGGAGGTCATTTTCTGCTATATAGTTAGTTACAGAAATATACACCTCAACCAGGGGGTTTTCTTCTATAACGTCTTGTAATTCCCCCATGTGTACTCTTCCATCCTGCTCAGGTTTTTCCTGCATGTCCTGGACAGTTTTGTCCTGCAGGATATTATCTTGTGTTTCAGGTTCAGGCGGTGATTCTAAAGGCTGGGGCCCTAGATGTAATATCCCAGCACCCTGAAAGGATGCCACAAATTGTTGAAACTTAATAATATCTATGATTGAAAAGGAATAGAGAAGCACAAAAAACACCAAAACCAGGGTTACCAAATCTGAATATGTAACCATCCATGATGGTGCGCCCCCCTCTTCCTTCTTCTTCTTTGGTACACGTCTCATGAGAATACCGCCTCTTTTTCTTTAGCAGTTTCATCCTGTTTAGCTGCCTGGGGTCCTACAAAGGATTTGAGCTTCTCTTCCAGAATTCTTGGATTCATTCCAGACTGGATACCAATGATGCCTTCAAGCATTAAGTACCTTGACAGGATTTCTTCTTCACTCTTGAGCTCTAACTTGCCTGCCATGGGTATAAATACCAGGTTGGCTAAAAGAGCACCATAGAAGGTGGTTAAGAGAGCCAGGGCCATGGCAGGACCTAATGCACTGGGGTCATTTAGCTTGGAGAGCATCTGAATAAGTCCAATAAGAGTACCTATCATACCAAAGGATGGCGCATAAACACCCCAGGCCTTAAAAACCTTTTGTCCAAGTTCATGCCTCTGTCTTGTGTAATCAATATCTGTCTCAAGAATGTCTTTAATTAAGTCTGGGTCAAGGGCATCTACCATGAGTCTTATACCCTTTTGGTAAAAAGGATCCTCTAATCTTTCCACATCATCTTCTAATCCCAGTAAACCCTCTCTCCTTGCCTTTCTTGCCAGATCTGCGAAGATATCAATGATTTCTTGAAAATCAACTCCGTTTTTCTTGAAAATGTTTCTGCTTGTCTTAAGCACATTATAAACCTGTTGAGAATTAAAGTTAACAAGTAAGGCTGCAAAGGATCCGCCAACAGTAATAAGTAGTCCTGGAATACTAATAAATAGCCCTATATTACTTCCTATCAATATTGATATTAAAATCATGGTCAATCCAGATACTATGCCAATCAAGCTTAACATATCAAACCTATTCATTACTCCACCTCTTTTGGAATGTTCCCGCTTCTTTTAAGACCATACCTTGATAAGCTGTAGCTTTTTCTATTACCTCATCCATACTATCCAATACAATTACTTTTTTACCACTAGTCAGGGTAATTACTGTTTCCGGCATGTTCTCTATCTTTTCTATGAGGTTGACGTTTATTACAACTGTCCTGTTATCCATTGTGGTCAGCTTAATCAATTCAAACACCCCATTTATGTATGTGGCTGAGAGAATAGCTCCAACTGCTATCCAATCAGCCACTATTTAATTCTTTATTAAACCTTATCTCTTGATTTGAGCTAATTCTTGAAGCATCTCATCAGAGGTTCTAATGGTTCTGGCATTTGCCTGATGACCCCTTTGGGTAACTATCATGTCAGTAAACTCTTCAGCCAGGTCAACATTAGACATCTCCAGGTTTCCTGGAAGCAATGAGCCTTGTCCATGCCTGCCATTTGGACCGTCATAAAAAGGCACTCCAGAGTTGTTTGTTCTGTTATACATATTCATGCCTATTTTTTCTAATCCCATAGGGTTATTAAACTTTGCAACTGCTATTGGAGAGGCTATTCCATAATCTATCGGATCTGTTGTATAATCGTTATCCGGGCTAAAACTGCCAATATTCCCCTGGGGATCAATGAATGTTATATACCCCTGGGCATCTACTGAAACGTTCCTTACGTTACTAATTGGAACCTGCACCAAGCTTAAAGTACCTTCAGCTGTAGGATCAGTTTCATCAGGAACATAGCTTAAGATATATTTCCCTGTAGAGGTGCATACTAAAAATCCTTGTTCATCAAAAGCAAAATTTCCGGCTCTGGTATATGCCACTGTACCTTCATCGTAGGAGTCGTTCCAGTCTATATTACCAGCTGCATCTCTTTTGGCATCTGCTACCACAAAATATCCATCACCTTGAATCATCAAATCAAAGTTGTTACCAGTTGACATTGCTGCACCCTGTGTGTGGAGCACGTCAATGGTGCCAAGACTAACCCCTAGACCTACCTGCACAGGGTTCATACCACCAACATTGGCTGTAGGCTGGGAGGCACCCCTTAGTGTCTGACTCATCATATCTTGAAATACTGTCCTGGATTTTTTGTAGCCTATTGTATTAACATTAGCAATGTTATTACCTATAACATCCATCCTTAGCTGGTGTGTTCTTAAACCAGCTACTCCAGAATACAACGAACGCATCATCTTTAAATCGACCTCACTTTTGAGTTATTTTGGTTTTGTAAACCTGTATCAATCAGTCAACAGGTTTGAGGCTTCCTCAAGGAGGTCCAGCCCCTTAAATCTAAGCTCTAGACAATCACAGCGCTATCAATGTTAGTAAAAACATTTTCCCTCATTCTTTCACTTTCAACTACCGTAATAACTGTATTGTTTTTCACACTTACAACTAGTGCAGCATTATCAGTTAGAACCAGAGATTCTTTGCTCCCTTTTTGGGATGCTGCTTTTACAGCTCTTGCTATTTTTTCCAATTGGGACGATTCAAACTGCAAACCACTTTGTACCATTCTTTGCTTGGCATGGGCGCTGAACTTTAGTTGATTGTCAACCTGATCCAGTTGAGAAGTGAGTATGTCCTGAAAGGGAATCTTTTCAGTTTTACCTTGTTTAGGAGCCCTGTTGATACTCTGACTAACTGGTAGTATAGGCTGCTTATGAATACTAATTTTTTGGGTCACTATTCATCAACCCCTTCTGTCCCTTCATCTAAACCTTGATCCCCAGTATCTGGTTCCCTTGAAAGGCCTCCATTGCTCCTATCTGCTACCCATAATACAAAGGCTGCTGGTATTTCACCTTCTCCAATTACCAGGTGAGGTATTCCTTCCCTTAATTTGACCTTGGAAACTACTCCATCATAGGCTGTCTCAGTTTTAGGATCTACTGCATGAACAGCTTTTCCTATTAAGGAAACTGCTTCAGAAAGGATAACAGATGCAGCCATTTCTCTTTGGTTATACAAAAGCTCCAGCATAACATCATTCATCAATGTTACAGATTCATTCATGTTTTGCAGCTGCTCTAATGAGGAAAAGGTAGCCATTTGTGCTATAAACTCTTTGTCGTCCATTGGTTCCAATGGGTTCTGATTTCGAAGCTGTGTTACCAGCAAATGTAAAAATTCATCCTTGCCTAACTCTTTTTTTACTGTTCTGCTTAATTCATTTTGTTGATTTGAATATAAATTGATTCTACTAATGTCCATTTAATCACCCCCTATGCTAGATAGTTTACACCAGTTATTTGGCCGTTAATATATGCAGTTTCCCCTTGGCTTACATCAATGGCATGGTCACTAATATTTTTAATGGCTAGTCCGTTATATCTCCTGCTGTTTTCTTGATGTTGTTTCCTTTCATTAAAGGTATCACCTTCTTGCCCCCCAAGGTTTACCCCCAGATATTCCACCTTTATGCCCTGCTCCTGCATGGCATTTCTGATTTGCTGCATTGCCGAGTTAAGAAGGGTGCCAGCATGGCTTTTGTCTGCTGTAAGGCTTGCTGTGACTAAACCATCACTGTAAGTAAGATTAACCTTTACCCTGCCTAGAAACTCTGGTTTAAGCTGTATTTCCATGTATGTCTTTCCCTGGTCCACATAAGTTTGGGTTTTTTGAACTATCTGCTGCACAACCTGCCATGAGCTGTTATGAAGAGAACTTACCTCAGGTCTGACAGTTGAATTAACTGTAGAAGCCCTGCTAACATCTCCAGTCATGTTCTGGTTAATAGTCTGGTTTATGTCCTGGGCTATCCTTGAAAAGCTATTATCAGGTATTTTGCTGCACACTTCTCTTTTGGTACTTGGTTCATTACTGCCCATGTTCAACTTGTGTTCAAACATCTGCCTGCCAGAAGTTTCTACTGATACCGCCTTGACTTTATTGTCTAAAGGTTTTTGAATGTCTCTCATCTTTTCAGGTTCAACTGATTGGGGGCTCTTACCCTTGTTTTCTTTCTCATGATGCATTTTCCCTGGATTAACCTCTACAGCTTTCCCACTGGAAGCCTTGTCCACGTTATTCCTAGACACCTCCAAGCCTGTTTTCAAGTTCAGGTGCTGCTTGCTGTATCTTTCCTCATTTTTTAACTCAAATTTTTCAATATTAACTGCTGCTTGTATAAAATTAAGCCTGGTATGGGGCCTTTCAAAATTTAGAAATCCCTTTGCTAGTTCTACTTGAACTGGAAAACCATGAAAATAATTTTCGCCTTCCCCTTTAGGTTCGCCTGGTTCTTGTCCACTAGCATCCGTTCCATTATCTGCTTCTTCCGCTGTATTCTGGTCTTTTGCAGTAATCTGGTCTTTTGCAGTAATCTGGTCTTTTACAGTATTGTCCTGAAGATCCTTTTCAAAGTCCTCCTTTGAAACATGCTCATTTTCTGCATGGTCATTTACCTTTGACGAAAGCACCTGGGCAAAATCACCTTTATGGGAGTTATCAGCTTTCATAGTGCCAGAAACATTGATGGTTTGTTGTGCTGAAAAAAGATTGTCGATAATAAAGGCCGTGTTCTGCATTTTCTCACCTCCTTTCAATGTCTAATTTCTATTTATGATTATTTTCTTTGAGGTACTTGTTTAGGGCTATTTCATTTAGCTCAATTAATTCCTTGCGTTCTAATTCATTGTAATATGTAGCTTCCTGTTTAAACTTTAGCTTTTCTATTACCTTTCTATCCCTCATAGCCTCAACAACTTCCTTGCGGCATCTATCAACATTGCAGGAGGCCTTTTCAACTGCAACAGTCTGCTCATCAATTACATGATCTAAATACTCCATATATGCCAGTTGATGTCCAAACTGCAAAATGTTGACTTTGGCTTTAGGATTTTTGCTGCTGCAGATCTTATATTGGCTTTGTGTTTCTGACAGCTCCTCTTCTAAAACCCTTCTCCTATCCTGTAAATCAGCCAGTCTTTCCTTTTTCTTTTCTTCTATGCTTTCTTTGTAGGTTAATAATCTTTGTAATGGAAATTGAAAACCCATCTAATTGCTCCCCTTATTTAGATTTTTACTGACTAATTACCTCTGTCATTAAACTTACTGTCTCATTATAGGGGTATACCTCATTAATTCCCTGGCAAAGAAGTTGATTAATATTGTCATTAAGAAGTATGGCTCTGTCTATTTTGGGGTTACTTCCTTTAACATAAGCACCTATACTGATAAGATCTTCATTCTGTTTGTAGACTGCCAGGTTAGTTTTTATCTCACTTGCAATTGTTTGCTGTGCAGCATTTGTAATATTGACCATGAGACGACTAACACTATTTAAAATATCAATGGCAGGAAAATGATTGCGTGCTGCCAATTCTCTAGAAAGTATAATATGACCATCTAATATACCTCTCACAGCGTCAGCTATAGGCTCATTAAAATCATCTCCATCTACCAGTACATTATAAAGGGCAGTTATGGAGCCTTTTTTTGTATTGCCTGCCCTCTCCAGAAGCTTTGGCAAAAGTGCAAATACTGATGGGGTATAACCCTTGGTTGTTGGTGGTTCACCAACTGCTAATCCCACCTCCCTCTGAGCCATGGCAAATCTAGTAACAGAATCCATCATGAGCATAACTTTATTACCCTGGTCCCTAAAATACTCTGCAATGGCATGGACCACAAAGGAACCTTTAATTCTCAGCAAAGCAGGCTGATCTGAAGTTACTACTACAACTACAGACCTGCGCAAGCCTTCCTCACCAAGATCATTTTCTATAAACTCCAGCACCTCCCTTCCCCTTTCACCTATTAAGCCAATAACATTTATATCTGCAGAGCTCTTCTTGGCGATCATACCCATGAGAGTACTCTTGCCTACACCACTTCCTGAAAAAATGCCAAGCCTCTGGCCTTCACCAAAGGTTAGAAAACCATCTATTGCTTTAATGCCTGTTGTTAGAATGTCCTTAATAGGTTTCCTGTCTAATGGATTTGGTGGCCTAGCAATAACAGGATAAAAATCATTTAATCCCTTTAACGAGCTGCTATCTAATGGATTTCCAAGTCCATCCAGCACCTTGCCTAAAAGGCCGCTTCCAACTCCTATCCTATGGGTTTTTCCAGAGGAATACACCCTGCATCCAGGGGAAATTCCCTTCAAGTCACCCAACGACATTAATAGGGTAAACTGGTCCTTAAAACCAACCACCTCTGTTAGCACATCCTCATCATGCACCCTCACTCTACAAATCTCTCCAATAAAGGCCCTGATGCCTTTAACCTCTATAGTCAATCCAACGACCCTGGCAACCTTACCAATGTATCGATAAAGAACAACTTCAGGAATTCTATCAAAGTACTTTTGTAGATTAACTGCACTTGTCAAATCATTCATCTCCTAATATGGCAATACCCATGTTTTCAAGTTGGGTCATTAGTCCTGCATCTAACAAACCATTCTCACTTTCAATGATGCAGCTGCCCTGGGACAATCCACCATCATCAATTATATATACCCTGCAGTAGTCACCTAAGACTTCCTGCAGTTCTATCTTTCGTTGTCTTAATATGTACCCATCCTCAGGGTTAACAAATACAGTAATCTGATCTGCTTGTCTAAACTGACCACAGGCCTCCTTCACAATATGAACAATTGTTTCTGGGGCCATAGAAAGCTGCGTTGTAACAATTCTTTCTGCTATTGATATAGAAAGCTTTTTCAGGTCCTCTTCCACATCCAATATGATTTTTTCTCTTAATTCATATACTGCCTGAAGGACCTTTTTTATTTCCTCATATCTTGCTAGTGCCTCTACCCTGGCCTCTGCAATTCCTTCCTTGTAGCCATGTTGATGACCTAGCCTATATCCTTCATCCAGCTTAGTCTTTAGCTGCTCGTCTGCGCTGTTAATTATCTCTTGTGCTTTATTTTTTGCCTCATTCAAGATTTCTTCAGCCTTTTTTTCAGCAGCTTTAATTAATGAATCTGATGCTAAAGCCTGTTGCTCATAGGCAGATTCTTTTTCCGAGCTGCAATAAATTAGTATTTCATCATTTATATCGGGCGTCTTAAGTAGTTTAGACAACGATAGCATCCTCTCCACCGCGGGATATTATTATTTCTCCTGCTTCATCCAGTCTTCTAATAACCTGGACAATTTTCTGCTGTGCTTCTTCAACTTCCCTTAACCTTACGGGTCCTAGCATTTCTATATCCTCGGAAAGCATTTCTCCTGCTCTCTTTGACAGGTTCTTAAGTATTCTGTCAGTAACCTCTGAGCTCGAACCCTTAAGAGCATAAGCCAAATCTTTAAAGTCAATTTCTCTAAGAACCCTACGGATTGATTGATCATCAAGGGTAATAATATCTTCAAACACGAACATCCTTTTACGGATCTCTTCAACCAGTTCCTGATCCTCTCTCTCAAGCTCTTCCAATATACTTTTTTCAGTACCCCTATCAACTCTGTTAAGAATATCCACTAAGGTATCAATACCACCTGCGACAGTAAAGTCTTGATTTACCACAGAGGAAAGCTTTTTCTCCAATACACTTTCTACCTCCTTTAATATCTCTGGCGAGGTTCTTTCCATTGTAGCTATTCTTCTAGTAATGTCTGTTTGCATTTCCTCTGGAAGCGAACTCAAAACTATTGCAGCCTGTTCGGGCTGTAGGTAGGAAAGTATTAGTGAAATGGTTTGGGGATGTTCATTATTGATAAAATTAACAAGTTGTTTGGGATCCGTTTTTCTAAGAAGATTAAAAGGCTTTATCCTTGATGCCTCTGTCAACCTTTTTATCAATTCGGAAGCCTTCTGAGGTCCAAGGGCTTTTTCTAGCACTTCTCTAGCATACTTTATGCCACCAGAGGCTATGTAGGTCTGGGCCTCATGAAGAACTAAAAATTCTTCAAAAATCTTTTTCTTTAATTCAGGATCAACAGTAGTTATATTTGCAATCTCAGAACTAATCCTCTCTATATCCTCTTCTCTAAAGTTCTTAAGTACCTTGGCAGATACTTCTGGTCCAAGGGCAATAAGCAATATCGCAATCTTCTTTATTCCTGTCAGTCTACTTTCCTTGCTCACATAATACACCTACCCTAAACTCACAGTATAATTTAGTCTTCCATAAGCCACTGCTTCAATAATGCAGCTGTTTCTTCTGGTTTTTCCTTGGCCACTTTTTGTACTTTTTCCTGTTTTTTTACTGCTTCATCCTTTGGTTTAGGAGGTTCAATCTCTTCTTCCATCTGTGCTATAGGAATTGGCCTTTCCATAACCGGCTCTCTTTTAAAGGCTTCTCCAAGGCTTCTAATAATTATTAAAAGTAATATAAATCCCAAAATTATTGCTAAGGCCTTAAAACCCCAGCTTATATATATTTTAATTTGTTCCTCTTTCTTTTCTTGTAAGGCCATCATAGCCATCTGAGCTTCGGATTCCTGCAATGCTCTTTTATCAAACTCCATGCTCATTACTGCAATCTGGTCTCCCCTCTCTGGATTAAACCCTATTGCTGCAGCTACAACTTGTCGAATTGATTCAACCATTTCATCTGTTAGTGTACCGTCAATAGCTACAGCAGTTGATAGAGAAACAAGCCTTCCCGGAGCATAGACTACTGTCTCTTGAAGCTGATCTAGTTCATAGTTGGTTATTCTTTCGGAAATACTGCTACCACTATCCCCACTCTCTAATTCAGGATATATGGTGCCTAAATCCTGAAGATTATCCTGGCCTACAACCCCACCTTGCGTACGATTGACATGCTGCTCATCAATAGTTTGTTCACTTCGAATGTGGGATTGTCCGAATTCAATTCTTGTAACCTCCCGATGATCATAATCCAGGTCGGCATTGACCATGGTAACTGACTTACCACTGCCCAGCATTTGTTGTAAAAGAGCCTGAACTCTCTGCTCTAAATCCTTTTCGAACTTTCTTTTTTGTTCAAACTGTTTACCCTGGGAAACTATTATACCTCCCCCATCATCAAAAAGACCCTCGCTTAAAATAACACCCTGGGTATCAATAACGTGAACATTTTTGGGGTCCAGCTTATCCACACTTCCGGCAACCAAGTTTATAATTGCCATTACCTGATCCGGACGCAGGCTAGACATTGGAGCAAGCTTAACTACTATAGAGGCAGTAGCCTGCCCCTGTTCCTTTATAAATAAACTCTGCTCAGGAATAACTAAATGGACCCTGGCTTGTTCAACTGCTTCAAGCTGGATAATTGTTCGTCTAAGCTCTTCCTGTAATGCTCTTTGATAATTAAGCTGTCTTTCAAAATCAGTAATTCCCAGTTTACTCTGGTCAAATAATTCAAAGCCAGTACCTCCAGAAGCAAATACACCCGAGGCAGCAAGCTGCAGTCGCAGATCATAAACCTGATTTGCAGGAACCAAGATAGCAGTGCCTTGATTAGCTAGTTTGTATGGGAGACCCATCTCTTGAAGCCTGGCAACAACTTCTCCTGCTGCATTAGGTTCCATGCCCGTAAAAAGCTCAGCATACTCAACCTTTGTGAACCACTGTACAAAAAAAACAGCAGAAAGAAGCACTGCCACGGTCATAACAATCAAGATGGTCCTTTGATTCTTGGTCAAGGCTTCCCACTTTTCCCTAATAACTGATAAATTCATTTGCCATCTCAACCCCCACCAATTCTACATTACTAACGAATAAATATAATACAATGAAATAAAAATTACTAAATTTGCATTTTGCTTAACTCTTGGTAAGCCTCAACAAGTTTATTTCTAATCTGCAGGGTAAGCTGCATTGCAATCTCTGCCTTTTCAGTTGCTATCATAACCTGATGCAGCTCCACATCATCACCTACTATCATTTTTTTCGTTAAGTTATCAGCCTCTATTTGGAGTTCATTTGCTTTATTAAGGCTGTTTTTTAAAAAAGCTGAAAAGCTATCTTGCGATTCTTTAGATTTAATGTTTTCTGCCATGCGAGGCAGATTTAGAGGTTGTACCTGAAATAGTGATACTCTCATTTAATCCCTTAGCCCCTTCCTATTTCCAAGGCCTTTAAAGCCATAGTTTTAGTAGCATTTAAAACCGTAACATTGGCCTCATATGCTCTAGTTGCTGTTATCATATCAGCCATCTCTACTGCTAAATCAACATTGGGCATTGCAACAAATCCCTTTTCATTTGCATCTGGGTGACTGGGATTATAGACCATTCGCGGCGGAGACTGATCTCTAACAATTGCCGCAGCTTCTACACCCTTATTTATAAATTTCCTGCCATTATTAGTCATTTCTCTAACTAACTTTTCTTTAAAAACTACTGCTCTTTTTTGATATGGCCCACCATCAGAAGTTCTAGTGGTACTTGCATTTGCAATATTGTTGGCTACAACATCTAATCTGAGTCTTTCGGCTGTAAGTCCACTTGCACTTGTGTTTAAGGTATTAAACAATTTCATGCTTACCTTCTCCCTTCAGAAATTGTATGCTTCAGTATGCCTATTCTTTTATTCAACTGGGATATAAGGCTATTATAATATATTGAATTTGCGGCCATTTTGGTCATTTCCTGATCCAAGTCAACATTATTATTATCAGGTCTCATGCTTTGGGAATCATTTTGAAGAACTCTTGGTTTAATTTCTAAAAGGGCAGGATATTTATGAATATGTTCAGGATGGGTCCTTGTCAAACCAACACTACCAGACTTTTTTAATGCAACCCTTAACTCATTTTCAAAGCTAACCTCTTTCCTCTTATAACCTGGTGTGTTAACATTGGCAATATTGTTAGCTATGGCACTCTGCCTGACTGAAGAACCATCCAGGGCTTTTTGCAAGGCAATCATAACATCACTTCTTAACACATTCATAAAGGCCTCCTATAAAGCAGTTAGCAAACTGC
This sequence comes from Desulfitibacter alkalitolerans DSM 16504, assembly GCF_000620305.1. Lineage (NCBI taxonomy): Bacteria > Bacillati > Bacillota > Clostridia > Neomoorellales > Desulfitibacteraceae > Desulfitibacter > Desulfitibacter alkalitolerans. Next base: position 352,277 of record NZ_KK211100.1, read on the forward strand.
AAAGTGTTAATCTAAACACTAAAAACCATTTATACCCAATAAGATAGATTCAACAGAATAACCAAATATCCTGCAAAATTTGACATGTTTTTTGTAAAAAATCGGCATTTAAAAAATGCTAATTACTGACAACTGTTCTACAAAAATAATAAACCTAATCAGCCATGACTCCAGCAGGCAGCTTAGGTTT